>JBOICY010000570.1:0-4006 GCA_050740335.1 Methylococcales bacterium
TAAATTTTATCGAAATTTCAGGGTTTTCTGTTCAATCGAAATGTTGCGGAATACGGCATTTGCCGACAACTGTGTTATTTCACACACTTTTCTTCAATCCGGTATCGGATCCACCCGGTGGCTGCCATCATCGTCAGCGATCGCGTGCATGAACGGCAAACCCGGGGACTGCCCGGAGCGATACGCGGGGTACGCGATGTCGCGCTTCCGGTCATCGAAGGTCTGGGATCGCCCTGGCCGTGATTTATGCCTTGATCGCGGTCAGTTTCCGCTCCTACCTTCAACCGCTGCTGTTCATGCTCGCAGTTGACGTGGCCTGGGTCGGGGCCGTACTGATTCATTGGGCGCTGGACCTCACCCTGTTTCAGTCTCTGGTGGGTATGGTGGCGGCCAGCGGCGTGGGGTAGTCAACGACAGCGTCGTGCTGCTCGATTTCATCCGCAAACGGCGCCAGGCCGATCTGCCTTTGGGCGATGTGATTATCGAGGCCTGCGAGGATCGCTTTCGTCCGATCAGCCTGGTCGCATTAACCACCCTGTCGGGATTTTTCCCGATGTTGTTCGTGACCAGCGAGCAGGCCAATTTTTTGTTCCCGATGACCCTGTCTTTGACCTTCGGCCTAGTCTTCGGGCTCGCGGCCACGTTGATTCTGGTTCCGGCGTGCTAGCTGTTTTGCAGGATATCGCCCGGCTGAGCGGGCGCCATGGCGTCGGGCTGGGAAACGAAGGCGGCTGCGGTTGTGACATCGCGCCACCGGTGCGCCAGGCAGGCCCATCCCTTGGGAAGGCGTATGACAAAGCGACCGCTCGCGGACTCGCCCGGTCCGGATGACTCTTTTTGAGTAATTTGCCCTGCTCAATTCAGCCAAATGCCGCAATTTCACACCAACCCCGCTTTCAATCAGGCAAGCCGCCGGCTATGGATTCCGGGAAAGCCGCCTGATAAGCCGGTTAAACACTGTATGGCATATTGCTTGCCTAGCAATTACGGCGGGTTTTGTCCGCTGGATTTCGGTTCTTCGAGAACATCCGCATAAGCAAATCGGCGCTCGCCCGGTTTTCGCCCAAATCAATCTTTGGGTCAAACGATCCAATGTAATACAGCCAATGAGAATATGAGCACCGGAATCGACAGTTTATCGAAACTGTTCAACTCCTGTCACACCCCGTTGATCCGCTTTCTGATCCGTTTGCTCGGCTGCGAAGATGTGGCGCGGGAAGTGGCCCAGGACGCCGGGTTGCGTTTTCACGCTTATCGGGAACGGGAAACGATCCATCATCCGCGCGCGTTTGTGTTCAAAATCGCACGCAATCTTGCCATTGACCGGATCGCCCGCGAAACCACCGCGCGAAATTCGATTCAGCGCGAATTTGCCGAGGATTCGCTTCCGGAATCCTTCCGTCCCGACGCCGTCGTTGAAACTCAACAACGCTGGCAGATGATCGCGGATGCATTGAACGAACTGCCGTGCGCTTGTCGCGATGCCTTCGTGATGAATAAACTGCGCGGCATGACCCACAGCGAAATCGCCGCGCAACTCGGCGTTTCCAAGAGCATGGTAGAAAAGCATCTGATGCGCGCGATGGCGCGTTGCCGCGAGCGGCTCCGTGAATATTCCAACTAAACGTTTGAGGTTATACTTCTCCGTCCGCGTCTTCTATTTTAGATTGGCGCAACCTTCAGGAACGGGGAACATTGGGCGAAAAGCAAAGTTCAAGCGCGAGCGACGAGGCATTGGCCTGGCCGATTCGAAACCATTCGGGCGAGATGACCCGGGCGGAACGCCGGGAGTTTGCAGCGTGGACCCGTGCCGGCGCCGAGCATCGGGAAGCCTATTCAGAAGCCGAAATGCTCTGGAACGTTGCCGGGCATCTGCGCGAAAATCCGGTCACAGGCTTGGTTCGCGCGGCGCCGGATCGCGTCAGACCGGTTACCGCGCGGCGTTTCGCGTCGGTTGCGATGGCTTCGGTTGCCGGCCTGTGCCTGATCCTGTTCGTTAGCTTCGGCCTGCATTGGCGCCTGTTGGCTGACCGCGTCACGGGTGTCGAACCACAGATTTGGACTTTAACCGAAGGCTCGCGTTTGCATCTCGATGCCGATACGGCCTTGAGCGTCGATTTCGCGGAAAGCGAGCGGCGCATCCACTTGTACCGCGGCGCATGCTGGTTCACGGTTGCTCAGGACTCTCGCCGTCCGCTTCGGGTCGTCTCGGGAAACTTGAGCGTCACGGCACTCGGGACCGAATTTCTCGTGGACCTGAGCGCCGAAGAGCCCTATGTGGCGGTTAGCGAGCATGCGGTCGAGGCTTCGGCAAACCATCGCACGATGCAAATCGAACAGGGAGAAGGCTGGAGTTTTGTGTCGGATGCCGCGGATTGGCGAATCGAATCTGTCGCCCAACCATCCATGCGGGACTTTCGCGGCGGACGCCTGATCGTCGAAAACCGCCCGTTGCGCGAGGTTGTCGTGCTGCTGTCGCGCTATCGTCACGGATTTCTCGCGATTCAGGACGAAGAGTTGGCCGAAGAGCGAATCAGCGGCGTGTTCGATCTCCATCGTCCCGATCGCGCGCTGGATGCACTGCGGCAAATCCTTCCAGTCAAACTCATCCGGATTTCACCTTATCTCGTGATCGTCACGCCGCACTGATCGATTTTTCCGGACCCGGCCCGGACCAAAAGCCGTTCCGCTTCGACGCGGTGATTATCCTTGCACATTCCCCCGCGCAACGAGCCGACCCGAATCTAATCTCAGGCTCACGCCATTGAGGTATTTTCTCCCTGAACCCGTCTTTTGAGATTGAGCGCGCCATGCGCGAAATTGTTCAATAACGAATCAAGGGGGAACTATGGCCAATCGGCATGCCGGAAAAACGGCTCACTTCCCGGGAATATCGGGTACGATCGGAATCATCTCATTCATCATGGGCATCGTGTGGGGTCAGCTTGTGTTTGCGGACGCTGAACGAAAGACCGTCGAATTCAGCATCGCAAGACAATCGCTCGCGGGAGCCCTCACGCATTTCGCGGTGCAATCCGATCTCACACTGAGCTACCGCAGCAAAATCGTGGCAGACCTGCAAAGCTCGGGACTCAGAGGAACCTACAGGGCAGAGGAAGCACTGCGCAGACTGCTTGAACACACTTCGATTCAGTACCGTTTCAGCTCACGCGACAGCGTCGTTCTCGGAACGCCGGAGACCTCAAGGCCGGAGCGTATAACCACACCTCTTCCATCTGACAGCAGTACAGGTGACTCGGTCGCGCTCGGGAAAGTGACCGTGAGCGCCACGGCGAAATACGACGCCAACGACCCGTATAATCCAAACTACAACCGTCCGAACGCGACCACCGCGACCAGGACCGACACGCCGATCATGGAGACGCCGGTGTCGATTCAGGTGGTGCCGCAGCAAGTGTTGAAGGATCAGCAAGTCATCACCTTGCAGGATGCTTTGAAGAAAGTAAGCGGCGTAGGGTTTACCCCCAGTAGCAGTAATTTGGTCGATGCGTTCGTCATTCGCGGGTTTCCTGTGGGTGACACTTCCCGACTCCGTAACGGACAATGGTTTATCGGCTTTTTCAATGCCGACTTAGCGAATATCGAGCAGGTGGAAGTGCTCAAGGGGCCGGCGGTGGTGTTGTACGGGTGCCTTGAGCCTGGTGGCCTGGTCAACCTCAATACCAAGAAGCCATTGGATCAACCCTATTATTCTCTACAACAGCAGTTCGGTTCCGATGATTTCTTCCGCAAAACGATCGATGCTAGCGGTCCGATCGACACAGAAAAGACGCTGCTCAATCGTTTCGATCTGAATTACCCGGACGCCGAGTCGTTCCGTAAGGGTAACTACTCACTCCCCAATCACCCCTGCATTCCCGGCAAGGGCCATTTTAATGGCAATGAGGGGATTGTATCCTTAACCTCGGGCATCACCCAGCGACTGGAACGTTGACCTGCAGGACACAGGGCGCCGATCGTGCTTTAATGCGCAGCCATGAGCCCA
>JBOICY010000571.1:0-7636 GCA_050740335.1 Methylococcales bacterium
ATTATTTCGAGGAACCGTGTGTCGGCTTTATCGAATGGCCGGATCGCGGCAGCGGCTTTCTGCCGGAACCGGATCTGACGATTCATCTCGCGCACGAGGGGGAGGGTCGCATTGCCTGGATTGATCCGCAAGGGTCCGCCGGTCGCGAACTGGTTGATGTCCTTTCTAACTTATTAGATGATTAACAAAGTATTAAACGCCTATTCTAATCTTTGACTTGCGATTTTGCGCGGAACCGGATATTTTATTGATCACGGGCCGGTTTTGTATTGCAATGAGGCAGAAACGGGGCCGATATTCCCCGCACAGTCGACCAGTTGGTTTTCAGGGGTATCAGGGTGCTTACAGACTTGTGACGGGACGTTTCAAGACTTCAGACCGGGATCGGAAAATGCGAAAAGTCGTCCTTTGCTTGTTGGGGGTGTTCTTGGTATTGATCCCGGACATGGTTGCCGCGCGCGAATCGAAGCTGCAATCGTGGCAGTTTTCGAACCAAGCGGAGCACACCCGCATAGTTTTCGATCTTTCCGCTGAGACTGCGCGTACCGTTTTCCTTCTCGATAATCCCGGGCGAGTCGTAATCGACCTCGCGAACACCCGATTAACGGCGCGCATCAAGCAGCCTGAATCTTCGCAGCCGGCCTTCGGGCGGATTCGCCATGCGCGGCGAAATCAGAACGACCTGAGAGTCGTGCTGGATCTGAAAAAAAAGGTCAGGCCGGACAGTTTCTTCCTCAAACCCGATCGGAATCACGGCGTTCGACTGGTTCTCGATTTGTATGATTCCGATTCCTCGAAAGGGTCCAAAAAAGCTTCTCCGAAAAAAAGTGCTCAACAGCCTGCAACAAAAAGTCCGAAGCCGATCGTTGTGGCAAGCGCTGAGCCACAAACAACCGTGGCAAAGAGCGAATCGCTTAACCCGAGCCCGACCGTTCCTGCGACTCCGAATCAAACTGCGAGTGAGGATACCGTCGATCCCCTTAAAAGCCATCCCGAGCCGAAAAAATCTCAGGCTTCGAAACCGAAGAATGAATTCGTAGTTGCTATCGATGCCGGGCACGGAGGCAACGATCCCGGCGCCAAAGGTACTCGCGGAACCTGGGAAAAAGAGGTCGTCCTGAGTATCGCAAAAAAACTCGATCGATTGATCGCGCGTGAACCCGGAATGCGGGCGGTCCTGGTCCGGGACGGGGATTATTTCCTCGGCTTGCGCAAACGCATGCGCCTCGCCAGGGATGCGGGCGCGGATGTTTTTGTGTCGATTCATGCGGACGCGTTCCATCAATCCGATATTCGCGGATCTTCGGTCTATACCCTTTCCCAGAAAGGCGCCTCCAGCGAAGCCGCGCGGTGGCTGGCCGCGAAAGAGAATGAATCCGATCTGATAGGTGGCCTTAGCCTCGACGACAAGGATGACATGCTCGCCGGAGTGCTGCTGGACCTGTCTCAAACGGCCACCATGGACGCCAGTTCCGACCTGGCCGAAAAGGTGCTTCAAAATCTCCGCGAACTCGGGAAGACGCATAAGCGTTCGGTGCAAAGTGCCGGCTTTGCCGTTTTGAAATCACCGGACATTCCGTCCATCCTGGTCGAAACCGCATTCATTTCTAACCCGGCGGAAGAAGAAAATCTCACCAGTTCGGCCTATCAGGATAAGCTTGCCCGAGCCATATTGAAGGGCATTCGGGAACATTACCGGATGCGTGCTGCACCCGCGATGCAAATGGCCTCCAGAAAACACGTGATCGAGCCCGGTGAAACGCTGTCCGGGATCGCGCAGAAGTACGGAGTCAGCACCCGGAAAATACAGGCCGCCAATACGCTGCCCAGCACGGAAATCAAAGTCGGCCAGGTTCTGGAGATACCGGCCGGGAGTTGACATCATCGCGCTATCGCGAGTCCGTCACCGGATATAGCGCGCCTGCAAATTCCAATCTGAGTGGTCTTGCCATGCGATGGGCATAACCAGGCAGTGTTGGAATATTGGAATTGACCCGGTTTCCCTGGTATTCAGCTCCCCGCCTGGCGGCGCATGGAGGTACAAAGCCTGTCCAGGCTTTGCTCAGCGACAAGTGAAAAATCGAAAGTCATCGATGTGATTATTTACGATTTCACAAAGCCTTATTCTGTTACCTTGAGCACATTCTTTTCGTTACCGCGAGCTACAGGACGATGTTGTAATGGTTGCGATCCAAGCCAACCGCCAGATCAGAGTCACTACGCCCCTCGGGCAGGATACCTTGTTGTTCCACCGCTTGACCGGCAGCGAGGAAATCAGCCGCTTGTTCGAAAACGAAGTGGAATTTTTGAGCGCGGAACCGAATATCCGGCACTCCGATATACTGGGTCAAAATATCTGCATAGAACTCCTGCTGGCCAACCAAAGAATTCGCTATTTCAACGGCTATGTGAGCCGCTTCAGCCTGCATGGTACCTCGAACGAATATTATTGCTACCGGGCGCTTGTCAGTCCCTGGCTGTGGTTTCTGACCAGCACTTCCAACTGTCTGATTGTCCAGAATAAAACGGTTCCGGATATCTGCAAGCAGGTTTTCGGCGACAAAAACCTCAGCGACGTCGAGTATCGATTGGCCGAGTCGTATCCCAGACTCGTGTTCTGCGTGCAATATCGGTAAACCGACTTCAATTTTATCAGCCGCTTACTCGAGAAATGTGGAATATCGTATTATTTTAAACACGAATCAAACAAACATAGCCTGATATTGGCGGACTCGATCGGCGCTCACGAGGCGGCCGCCGGTTATCACGAAATCCCTTATTATCCGCCGGAAGAAAATCTTGAACGGCACGAGAAGGACCATATTTACGAATGGACCGTGTCGCAAATGGTCCAGTCGGGTGCCTACGTCCTCAATGACTGTGATTTCGAGAAACCGATCGCAAGCCTGATCAGCAAATCCATCAATCCCAAAAATTACGCGTATGCGGAATTCGAGCATTACGAGTATCCCGGAGATTATTCCGAAACGTCGGATGGCGATAAGTGGGTTTTCAATCGCATGGAAGAACTGCATGCGCAGGCTTTTTACTCCGAGGGATCTGGAAATGCGCGCGGCTTGACCACCGGCGCATTGTTCAAATTAGCCAATTATCCACGGCAGGATCCAGATACCGAATATTTGGTCGCCGCCACGCGTTACCAGTTGCAGTCCGACGCGTATTTCAGCTCGGCTCAAGGCAGCGGACACGACTGTCAATGCCGCTTTCGAGTGGTCAACAGCCAGCAACCCTACAAGCCGCAACGACTGACCCCGAAGCCCATCGTGCAGGGGCCGCAAACCGCGGTTGTGGTGGGGCCCGCCGGAGAGGAGATCTATACCAACGAACACGGCCAGGTCAAAGTCCAATTCCATTGGGACCGGGAAGGTAAAAGGGACGAAAACAGTTCGTGCTGGATCCGGGTTTCTCAGGTCCATGCCGGAAAGGGTTTCGGAGGGATCGACATCCCGCGCCATCGGAGAAGAAGTCATCGTCGAGTTTCTGGAGGGTGACCCGGATCGTCCGATCATCACGGGGCGTGTGTATAACGGCCGCAATAAACCGCCTAACGGCTTACCCGCCGCCGGAATGGTCAGCGGGTTGAAATCCAACAGTACGCCGGGTGGTGGCGGCGACAACTCGATCATGCTGGACGATACCAAAGGCAAGGAAAAAATAGCCATCCACGGCCTGTACGACATGAATACGACCGTCGAGCACGATCGCGGTACCACGGTCGTGGGTGGCAACGATGCCCTTACCGTGAAGGCGGGAACGAGGTCGGTCACGGTCAAGGGAAACACCAGTTTAACCGTCCAGGCCGGGGATCGCATCGTCAATGTAACCGGCAATTACAAGCTCGACACGACCAGCGAGATCAGCATGCAGGCTCCTTCCAAGATCACCCTGACATGCGGAGGCAGCACGATCACCATGGAACCCGGCAAAATCACGATCAGCGCGAGAGGCGGCGCGAAGCTGGTACTGGACGCGAACGCCCTGACGCAGGCTTCCGCGGGAAACAAGGTCTTGCTCGATGGGAATGCGCTGATGGACAGTACCGCGGGGGATAAAGTGCTGCTCGATGGAACGGCGACGATGAGCAGCCCCAAAGAGGCCAAAGCGGAAGCGCCCACCGCCATCCTGTCGGGCGGCGGCTCGACGGTAAAGAATGATGCGAGCGGCGTGACCGTGAACGGCGCCAAAATTTCTCTGAACGGCTGATGGGATTGGCCCGATGTCTTTCAATCCCGTCGAATTACGTCTCCTGGACTTGGCGGGTCATTGGGAAAGCTTCCGAAATAACGACTCGAAACGCCTCCTGATCTGGCGGGCGAAAGAAAATGCGCTGCGGTTTTATCAGTGCTTTCTCGAGATACAAAAATATGAAAGCGACTATACGGTAGGCGACCTGTTCATCGTTCTCGATGTGCCTTTCCAGAACTCGATTCAATATTCGCGGGCGTTAAAGGAGTCTCTGGCGGATCAATACAAGGCAAGCCTGGAAGATCTCCAGCAGCAGGAAATCGCACCGGACTGGCGATTCGACCCGGGACTCTATCCCGATTCAGCTTCGGGCTTCGTGCAGAGTTTCCTTGCATTCGGTTCACATCACCACAAGAGCATCGGTCATTTGGTCGCTGTTTTTATGCCGGCGGAGGTTAGCGGTCACGATGACTTTGCGGCCTGGTTGACCCGGGCTCTCGATCGGCGCCTTCCGGAACGCTGCGTCTGGTCGCCGTAGACTTCCTGAATACACCCCGCTTATCCCGGCTTATTGCGTCCGGGGATCCGCGGGTCCAGGCAGAAAGTCCAAAAATCGACGCGTTAAAGACGGCGCAAGAGACTTTCGCACAGGAAAAAACGGTGGGGCCGGCCGGCGTCTTTCGAAATCTGCTGATTGGATTGATGACACTGGTCGAGAAAGGAACTGCCGAACAGGTAAAAATCAAAGCCATCGATGCGCTTAGATTCGCGCGCAGGCACAATTGGGCCGACCAGGAAGTCGTCGTGACCATGCTGCTCGCGGGTGCGCTGCTGAAAGAAAAGCGCTTCGACAGTGCTCTGAACGGTTATCGACGCGCTCGTCAAGTCGCTGAGAAGGTAACGGTTGAAGGTCACCCGGCGGGCCGGGATTTGGTACTTCAGACTTGGTTTGGACAAGCCTCTGCCCACTTGGCCGCGGGTCAGTTCGAGGAAGCGGCGAATTGTTACGATCAGGCGGCCATTCTAGCGCAGCAGATCCCCAACCTGATTCTGGGCATCGAGGCATTCCGCATGGGGTGTTTTTGTTTTAACCGTCTGGACGAAAGCGCTGCCGCGCAGCAGTTGGATACCGCTATCGCCGGGGCAAGTGAAGCGTTCAAACGCCTTTGCAGCCAAGCCAACGGCTTGTTGAGCGCGGCATGGCTGCTCAGTTCCTTGACTGCTGCACCGATCGAAAGAAAAGCAAGCGGAGCCACCGCCTCATGATGCCAGCCGCCAAACACGGGGATCCCCAGACCGGCGTCGATATCCATTTGTGTATCGTGCCCCCGGGTCAGCCGACGCCCTTGCCGACCCCGCACATGTCGGTCGTTTTCGATCCCTTCGACTACATTCCAATCCTCGGCGCAACCATTACGGTCTGCGGTATGAAACGGGCGACGGCGGGCACCAACGCGACCGTCATTCATATTCCGCCGGGTTTTCCGTTCTCGCCCAAATTGCCGGACAAGGATGACGAGCTATTCATGGGCAGTTCGACCGTGATCGCGGACGGCGACCCGATGTCGCATCTTTCGCATCCAGTTCTCGGTTGTCAGGTTGCAGGCATGATCAGCCCGCCTCGCCTGAAGAAAAAAAACAAAAACCTGATGCTCCTGCCGACGACCGTTAATTTGGCGATTCCAAACAATGTGTTTGTCGGCGGTCCGCCGACCATATCCTTGATGGGTATGGCGTTCAAGGGTCTTTTTTCCGCCTTGGGAAAGTTTGCAAAATCCGGATTGTTCAAGCGAGTGCGGCAGCGACTGTTCGGGAAGCTCAAGCCCGGATTCTTGAAATGCACGATCTTGCGGGCCGAGCCCGTCAATATTCTGACGGGCGAGGTATCCGTCGAACACGAAGAATTCACCCTGCCCGGGCGCATCCCGATGGAATGGCGGCGCACCTATTCCTCCGCCGGCCAACGGGCCGGATGGTTCGGATACGGCTGGGAGACACCGGCAGACATCCGGCTCGAGGTCGATCAAAGCAACGGCAGCGTAGCCATGATCCACCCGAGTGGCGCCTTGTTCTTTGAGCATTTGCCGCTTACCGGAGGAAAGGATGCGGCGGAGCTGGAACTGATGGACGGCGCCCTGCTGTCCGATCACGATCACGAATATCGGGTGCGGACCAAGGAAGATCGCATTTATCATTTCCCGAAAGCGTTGCGGGTCGATTTGCCCGGAACCAGCGAATATCCGATTTCGCGCATCGGCGATTTGTGCGGCAACTGGCTGGAATACCAGCGCCGCGGCGCAAGACTGGTCGGCATTGACGAATCGGCCGGCCGGCGTATCGAACTTAAAGGCGAACACGGACGCATCACCGAGATCGCCCTGACCGTGCCCGGCACCGAGATACGCCATGTCTTTGTGCGCTATCGCTACGATACCGCCGGCGACCTGGTATTGGTCATCGATGCTTTGGATCAGCCTTTTACCGTTGCCTACGAAGCCCATCGTATGGTGCGGCATACAGACCGCAACGGCTTGTCGTTTTACTATGGATACGAGCAGTCCTCCGAAGGAGACTGGCGGGTGAATCACGCCTGGGGCGATGGCGGCCTCTACGATTACACCTTCGAGGATTTCGATCCGCTGGACGAACGGCGCATCACGGATTCTCTAAGACACACCTCGACCGTCAAACTCAGCGAAGCGGGTTTCCCGATCAGTGAAATCGATCCCTTGGGCGGCATGACCATTTTCGAATACGACGAGCGGGGCCGTGCCTCCGCGGTGGTCGATCAGGGCGGCAACCGGACCGAATACGAATACGACGAACGCGGCAATTTACTCAAGCTGACCAGACCCGATGGCAAGAGTATACAAACCGAGTTCAATTGCGCGAACAAGGCGATCAAAATCACCGATCCCAACGGCGCCGAATGGCGGCAGGAATGGAACCATCAGGCTTTGCTGACCCTCCAAATCAGCCCCTTGGGCGCTTGCTCGCAATACGAATACGATCGCTCCGGGCAGTTGGTCGGCTTCACCAATCCTAAAGATGCGCATAGCACATTGACCTTCGATGTTTAGGTACTCTCAGCCGGTTGACCGATGCCTTGGGCCACGCAACGAACTTCGATCATGACCTGCTCGGTCAGGTCACCGCGAAAACCGATCCACTTCAACTGACCACGAGTTATCGATACGATCTCAAAGGGAGGTTGACGAAGGCGACTTTAGCGAGCGGCGCGACGATAGCCTGCGCTTACGATCCCGAAGACAACTTGATTCGTTACGTCGATGAAAACGGCGCCGGTCGAGTAACCCCAAGGAACTGCCCCTTGAGGTTCTCACAGAACCGGACGTGAAACTCTCGCTTCATCCGGCTCTTATCATTCAACCTTAAATCTACCAATGAGCAAACACCCCTGGATTTCTGG
>JBOICY010000572.1:0-3238 GCA_050740335.1 Methylococcales bacterium
CCGGCAGGGATTGCCGGGGTCCAGAACACAAGGATGTGATCGCTACAGTTGCCGTCCTTGGCAACTGGATTCCGGCAATCCCTGCCGGAATGACGGATTTATGTGATTCAAATTGACTGCCTACTAGGTTTCGAATTCCAATTCCAACAGTCCGACCTTATCAAATTCCTTTCAGAAAGCAAAGTGTTTAACCAGCTCACATCACTTACTTCGATAACTGAGAAGAACGTGGAAGATCTAGTGCGTGAGTTAGAACTCGCTCCCTACAAAGCATCAATTATTAAGTTGACTGCGGAGAAGCTTCGTACCCAAAAGAATCCATACACCAGATAAAGGAAATTATCAAACATTTAAAAGGCCTGTGCTCATATCATACATACATTGACAATGTATGGTTTTTCGATCATCCTCCGTGACAGGAGGTCTTCGTCATGCATATTTCACTCACGCCGGAACTTGAAAACATCATCAAGGAGAAGGTCGCATCCGGCTTTTACAACAACGCCAGCGAGGTCGTGCGCGAGGCCTTGCGGTTCATGGAAACGCATGATGAACTGATCTATCAGATGAAGCTCAACAGCTTGCGGGCGGCGCTGGCCGAGGGCGAACGCGACCTTGAAGACGGGCGTTTTACCGACCTGGAACCCGAGGAGATCGCGCCCTTTATGCGAAAACTCAAAGACAGGGTACGTCCTGGCGGCGGGCAAGAAAGCCCCTGAAATGCTAAAAATCAGGCTAACCCGGATGGCCGAAAACGATCTTGAAGAAATCTGGTATTATACCCTTTCCGAATGGGGCGAAGAACAAGCGAACCAATATGCCGCCTTCATCGAAGAAGGGTTTCACATGATTGGGAAGAATCCTCACATCGGGCAGGAAAGATCGGATGTAAAAAAGGGATATCGGGCATTGCAGGTGAAAAAACACCTGATTTTTTATCGCATCGGAACCGGGTATCTTGAAGTCCTGGGAGTCCCTCATATTCGCATGGACACGAAGCGGCATTTTGAAAACACGGGGTCACAGCCATGACCAGACCTATTCCCGGTCACCGGTTTCTGGAATCCGCGCCAATGTTGAGGCGGACTCTTGAACATCAGACAGTTAATTCATTTTGTCCAATGTTTCCGCAATTCCTAAGGATGCCGCGATTCTGTTATTATGGCTTTCGCGTGGATTCAAACCGTCAAAAAGCTACCATTTCCTTATGTATGGGGAAGCCGGAAAGATAGTCGGAAACCATATAATCACTGGTTCTAAAGTACCTCATGTGTGGCCGCTAGGTTCCGCCGGATGAAGTCGCCATGGAACGGTTCTGGCGCATTGATCGCCGGAATTGGCGCGGTTGGAGCCAGCCGCCCTTCAATGCAGCGCCAACAACACAGGTGCCAATCCTTGTCAGGGCCGAGGACGCCTCCATTGAACTGATCGGGGCCGGTGGGGCGTGATCCCGAGCTGGTGGAAAAAGGAAACGCCTCCCTCGCCGACGTTCAACGCCCGCTCGGAAGAAGCGTCACAAAAACCGATGTGGCGTCACAGCCTTCATACCATGAGGTGCCTTATGCCGGCGCGCGGCTGGTATGAATGGAATGAAAACGAGCCGGTGCACGGCGAATCGGGGCGCAAAGTGAAACAGCCCTACTCTATTTTCTGCCCCGATGCGGAGGTCATCGCCTTCGCGGGGCTTTGGTCGTTCTGGGAGCGTCCGGGCACGGCGTCCGTGGTCTCTTGCGCTTTGCTCACCAAAGACGCCGCGCCGCGCATTGCCGCCATCCATCACCGCATGCCCGTGGTTCTGAAGCCAGAGCAATATGACCGGTGGGTCGATCCCTCAATCACGGCGGCGGGAATAGAGGGGCTTGTCGCCGGTGCCAGAGAGGACTTTGAGGGCTACCCGATCAGCACCCGCGTGAACAACACCCGCAATGATTACCCGGAGTTGTTGGAGAAAGTGCGACCTTAGCTTCGGTGTCCGTGAACATGGGACAAAACGATACGATGTGTCCAATTTCGCCGATCGGATTGTCCGTTGCCTGTTGTCCTTCGGGAAAAGAATTTACACGTTTTCTACAGATTTTGTGAATATGCCTAGGAAAATCGGTTCTCACATTACAACATTGCGTACTGAATTTGACCCATGGCAGCCCGCGTAGATTGGAACCATGAACGGAATCCACCGGATGTGGGACGACGAATACGTTCCAAGGGATGAAACCACGGATCGGATCCGTCGGATGAAAACCGCGGCACGTCGCCGGATGTCTTCGCAACGATTGGTGCGATGGTTCGGGCGTCGGATTGCGGTTCGGCGTTGGGAGTGGCGGATCGCCATGCAGGCTTCCGCCCTACGGTTCTAAACACGGCTTGGGTGCTGGGTGACGACCGTTGCAACGAAGAGATTGCCGCATTGGTTCAGCGTCGGGTTCAACCGTTGCCGAAGGGTAGGCCGTTGCGGCGCGAAGGCAAGTAGGCCGGTAAAGGAAACTTGCACAAATTGTTGCTCCGGTCAGAAGGCCAGCAACGGTGCTCGAAATCACCGGGCTGTTCTAACCGTCGCCGTACAGTCGCCAAAATACCGCCGGGCATGGCTGCAGGGGAAATTGGGTCAGGGAAGAAATAGTGAGAAATAGGGTCGGTTCTAACATTCCAATATCCCTCCCTATTTTTTGCTCGAATTGGTGCACAGCCCGGCTTACAGTCATGTAATGTACGCCAAAAAGAGCGCCAATCTCCGACATCGTGGACGCCCCGGATAATTAGGCGCGGGCCGTCGCCTCATTTCGACTCCGATAGCGTTGCCGATAGTCGTCCAGCGACCAGGCGACGGACCGCCGATGGGCTTTCGACACTTCCCGGAGTTCTGCGGGTTTCTTATCCTGCTGGTACCGCTCGATGAAAGGCTCGTCACCCAAACGAGAGTTGATATCGGGTCTGATCCAGCGGGCTGGGCAGCCCTTTTCCTGCCATCACGAACCGACAATAAGCCTGAATCGCCTTTTCCGGTTGCCTGGCGAACCGGCTGAGCAGCCAATCCGCATCCAGCCGGGGCACACTGGCCTCTCCAATCATCGAAAGGTAGCTGCTCCATGGCCAATCCTCCGGTTTTTACACCATACCGGCACGTAATGGATTCAACACCACCTATCGGGTCAGTTCCAGCAAATAGTTATCTTTCTGCGCAAAGATCGCCTGGTAGCGACCTGGATAGAGATGCCCGACCATCCCGTGGCGGCGGTTA
>JBOICY010000573.1:0-4938 GCA_050740335.1 Methylococcales bacterium
GAATCGCATTGGCCGTGTCCATGGATGATTCCGACAAACTGATCACCTTTTCCGAGAAATATGCCTGTCCCCACTGCGGATACAGCCTGTCCGAGCTGGAACCGCGGATATTTTCGTTCAACAATCCGAAAGGTGCTTGCCCGGGTTGTGACGGTCTCGGCGTAATCCAATTTTTCGATCCCGAATTGGTCGTACACAATCGCGACGTGAGCCTCGCGGGCGGCGCGATTCGCGGATGGGACCGTCGTAACGGTTACTATTATCAGCTAATTTCATCGCTTGCCGAGCATTATCGCTTCGACCCGGAAGAACCTTTCTCTAAACTGCCGCTATCGGTTCGGGACATCATCCTGTACGGCAGTAAGAATGAGGTCATTACCTTCAAGATGATTACCGCTCGCGGAACCGTGAGGAAACGGCGTCATCCTTTTGAAGGGATTCTTCCGACGATGGAACGGCGGTATCGCGAAACCGATTCGGCCATGGTTCGCGACGAACTGGCTAAATACTTATCCAATAAGCCCTGTCCCGAGTGCAATGGAGCCAGACTGAATCGCCCGGCCCGAAACGTGTTTGTCGCGGAAAAGTCCCTGGCCGACCTGTGCGGACTGCCTAACCATCGACTGTTGGAATTTTTCAACCGAGTGAATCTGCCTGGCAAACGCGGTGAAGTCGCCGTCAAGATTGTCAATGAAATCCGGGCCCGCCTCGAATTTCTGATCAATGTCGGTCTGGACTATTTGACCTTGGACCGAAGCGCGGACACGCTGTCCGGCGGCGAGGCCCAACGAATTAGGCTGGCGAGCCAGATCGGCGCGGGTCTCGTGGGTGTCATGTACGTACTGGACGAACCGTCGATCGGGCTTCATCAACGGGATAACCAGCGATTGCTGAACACCTTGCTGCGCTTGCGGGATCTGGGCAATAGCGTAATCGTCGTAGAGCACGATGAAGATGCTATCCGAACCGCTCAGCACGTAATCGATATCGGTCCCGGTGCCGGGGTCCATGGCGGATGCGTGGTCGCCCAAGGGACTCCGACCGATATCATCAATCACCCGCGTTCACTGACCGGTAAATACCTTTCTGGCCGGCTCCGGATCAATGGACCAAAGGACCGTATTCCGCCAAATCCTGAAAAGCAATTGCGCGTGCGTAACGCCAGCGGGAACAATCTAAAGAATATTGATGTAAACTTTCCGATCGGCCTTTTTACCTGCGTCACCGGGGTCTCCGGTTCAGGAAAATCGACACTGGTAAACGATACCCTTTACCGCTATGCGGCCCGCGAATTGAACAATGCAAGCCTGCAACCGGCACGGTGCGGCGGGATCGACGGACTTGAATTGATCGACAAAGTGGTAGATATCAACCAAAGCCCGATCGGCCGAACCCCTCGCTCCAATCCGGGGACCTATACCGGCCTGTTTACTCCGATCCGGGAACTTTTTTCCGCGACCCCGGAAGCCCGCTCCCGCGGCTATTCGCCGGGGCGCTTCAGCTTCAACGTCAAAGGCGGACGTTGCGAGGCTTGCAAGGGAGATGGCCTGATCAAGGTCGAAATGCACTTTTTACCGGATATCTTTGTCAGCTGCGATGTCTGCGCGGGTAAACGCTATAACCGGGAAACCCTGGAAATCAGATATCGAGGTAAAAATATTTACGAAGTACTCGAAATGACTGTCGAGGAAGCCCGGGCTTTTTTCGACGTCATTCCTGTTGTCGAACGGAAACTCCAGACTTTGGTGGATGTGGGACTCAGTTATATTACGCTCGGGCAGAATGCGGTGACTCTGTCCGGAGGAGAGGCCCAAAGAGTCAAACTCGCCCGGGAGTTGTCAAAACGTGATACGGGCAATACACTTTATATCCTCGACGAACCGACCACCGGCTTGCATTTTCACGATATCCAGCAACTTCTAAACGTACTGCACAGGCTACGCGACCACGGCAATACCATTCTCGTCATTGAACATAACCTCGATGTCATCAAAACCGCAGACTGGATCGTAGACCTTGGCCCCGAGGGTGGCGAAGGCGGTGGGGAACTTATCGCGGAAGGGAAACCCGAACAGATTGTCGATAATCTTTCTTCACACACCGGCCGTTACCTGAAACATCTGATTCGTCGAACCCGTGCAGTCGGGGAATAATTGAGCGAGCGATATCGTTTTGTGTCAGTATTTTTTACAAACTATCGATCATAGAGATCCCATTTTCACATAAGCTATTATTTCGGAAAGACACTTTCTTAGTGGCCTGAAAATTGAGTGTTTAATATAACCCGATCGCTTTCCCTTCGTCGAAATGTATACGGCGACACAGGAGCCTACAGAGTTCATGAATAAGATGACTAAATTAAGGAGTTTCAATGGAACGACGTACTAGCACAAGAAGCCCTGTGACCGTCAACGTGTTCATCCCGATTCCAGGAAAAAGCCACCACGTTTGCAAGACGATCGACCTGAGTAGCCGGGGTGTCTATCTCGCTGCTGATTCCAGCTTATTTCCAGTCGACGCTCAGATTGTTCTTTTCTTTGCCGTCAGGAAACACAAAGGTTCGGTCATTCAGCTTCATCGAATGACCGCTAAAGTCGTACGCTTTGGAATTCGCGGCGTGGCTCTGACCTTTTGTCGCCAGGCCAAGACGATTGCGAACCGGCAAAAAAGTCCCGCAACCGTCAGCGTGATGAAGCGGTGAATCGTAGTCCCACTCGACATTAAGCCACTGCAATTCGATCGAAGTTCATTATAGCTTTGAGATCGACCATACCAACACGACCCGAACAGACAGGACTTCCCCCTTCACTACCCCCGTAACGAGATCCTCTGTTTCCTTTTCGCCGACACCGTCTGACCCTGGAACTGGTCGATATCGCACAATTGAGCCGAACACTGGAAAAAATCAATCAGCTGCCCCATATCGTCGGGTGCGCCCGTAGGGGCATATAGGCGGTGTATTCATTCAGACAAAAAAAGCCCCCTGCGTTTCCCGCAGGGGGCTTTTCTACTTCTTACCGATTTTTATTGGATCAGCAGAGCTAAGCTACCAATCCCACTACGACTGTAATCTTACATAAATACCGGAATAAGCGGTTCATTAAGGATAGCAGACTGCCTGCTTCCATCTTCCCCTGTAAACCACAAGATGGCACCGAAACGACTATCCGGGTCGTAAATGATGTCAGACATACGCTCGATTTCCCACGAAGCATCCTGTGCGGTCACTTCGATCGACTTGGTTTCATCCGGCGCGATCGCGCTGTTGTCGCTGCTCGTCAAGCCGTCCGGAGCCAACACGTTTTCAGGATACAGGGAGTCGTCCTCAAAGACTTCTGAATCGAGGAAACGGATAGCACCAGCCTGGAACTCCGCCAAACGGACAGGAGTTTCAGAACCGTTGTGAATGGTCAAAGCCATCGTCATGGCACGACCCGGTACGCGGTATGTTGCTTTATCCACTTTCACATGGACATTTCCGCGCTGGTCCGGAAGATGCGGAATTTCTCTCAATACACCACCCTGCAACGGAATCGTGATCGGGTAGCTGCTGTTCGCGGCACCGTAGCTGAAACCGGTCAAGAGAACCGTACCCAGCATGAAAGCAATCGTGACTTTTTTGTCGGTATCCGTGATCAGTTCTTTCGCGCGGCCACTATGGCACATAATCCAACGCGGCAGGAAAACCGGCCCTTTGCAGAAATAGGCCATCCACGCCAAGCCGATCGCAAACCACAGAGCGTGCCATGCCCAGATCGTACCCTCGTTGAAGGATTCGATATCCACCGTTTTGCCCGTCAGGGTGGTGATCGGATTGGTAAAACTGGACATCGAGCCTGTGATGTTAACCCATTTACCGGGACCGATAACCGGACCACCGCCTTTTACGTTCATCATCGTGTGCACGTGCCAGTCACCAGGTCTACGAGCCTTCAATACCACTTTGAACTCGTAGTCTTCACCGAGCTTAAGAGCTACTGAACGAGGAACGATGTGACCGCCGATATAAGATTCTTGACGGATAAAAACTGGCCCCGGGATCCCGATGTTCAGGAATGCAATATCCGGCAGAGCAACGGTTTCCGGCCAACCGGCAAACACATGAAATTTGCCGTCAATGGTTACAGTTTCGTTAACCGGTACGCTCTCCGCAGACCAGTTTAGATCGTACCAGATGATGGTACGCATTCTCATGAACGCGGCCTGGGACTTTTCGCCATGAGCCATCGCCGATGGCGCATAGAAGCTGGTCGTGGCCAACGCAAGTAGCAGCCCCACAAAGGACATTCTCGCTACTCTTTCTTTAATTATTTTCATACATCCTCCTCTTGATTAGAGAGTTTGTTGTCGTTCATTAGACCTGGGCGGCCTCAAGGGCTAATTCGTTCTGCCCGAAGGGATCGCTATCAGGCTTTTACACTTCTGTTTCGGACTTTCTTAGACGCCAATACACTTAATTTATTAGGTCCGCCCCAAGAATTTCGTGGTTCCGTACCATCTGCCAAAGAAGTGCCAAATGAAGTAGATCAACATACAAACGAATGCGGAGAAGAAAGCCGATACCGGAGCCACGTCCTTACCAAACGTCCTCAAAGTACCTTTTTCGATCATTCGAATGTATTCAGGCGTGCCGGTTCTAACGTAGTGGTAACCAGAAATGTCGGCAATCGACATCAAAATGCCATGATATTCGACCGGCATATGCAAACCAGCGATAATCACCCAGTTACAGGGGTAGAAAATCAATGCAAACGCGGACGCCCCGAAAACGGCGGTGGCCAGGAAACTGTTTGTCAGGCAGAGTACGCCATCCAGCAAGATCGCACCCGGAGTCAAAATAGCCGGGAATACGATGTTGATCGGAAAATAGGTCCAACCCCAGAAGTTGAAATAGCGGTTGATCCACTCACCCAGAACGAGGGAAATACAGCATAGGGT
>JBOICY010000574.1:0-1843 GCA_050740335.1 Methylococcales bacterium
GCGTTGTGTGGCAGTGCTTTGACAGCAACCGTCTTTTTGCGATACTCGCCTTTCGGGTCCTGATCGCGGTAGGGATACTTTCCATCATAATTGGCCTGTTCCGTGTTCACCGTCTCGCCAAAACTGAAGGGGCTCGTGGTCCCCGCCCGGCACGCATATTCCCATTGCGCCTCGGTCGGCAATGCAGTATTCAGACCCGGTACCCGTTGATCCAAGCGAGTCAGAAACTCTTGGACATCGTCCCAACTCACCCGTTCGACGGGCCGGTCTTTGCCCTTATAACGGCTCGGATTCTTGCCCATTACCACCATCCACAGCGCCTGCGTACACGCGGTATCCGCAAGCCAGAAGCCCTGGCTCAAAACCACATCGTGCTGCGTTTCATTATAAAATCCCGTTGGTTCGTTGGCAGAGGCCCCCATCGCAAACATGCCGGGCATCATCCACCGCAAAAGCTGAACAACATGATCCACTTCGAATTCCGCATAAACGCCAATCGAATCCACACCGAATCCCCGAGCCCATTCCGGCCGCACAAGTTCGATCCCGTGCGCCCCACCAGTTCGTGTATCATGCCAGAAGCCCTTTTCAAAACCCCAACGCGCAATCTCACGCCCGTCCGGCTCCTTGAGAACCACAAAGCCCGGCTCGCACCACTCGATCCGCCGCCCGTCCGCACGAATGATCGCAAACATTCCGCGCTCGTCGCGGCCCATGGCCGAGGCCCAGGGCGGGCACGGATCGGCGGAAAATTCGAGTTCTTCGGCGTTGGTCCGCACAACAACCCGATAATAACCGGGCGGAACACTCGACCCATGGGATATCAGACCGTTTATCCCGTCCCCATCGCGCTCGCTGTGGACCGAATATTGAATCGGATGAAAGCCCCCCGATTCGGCTTTGGCTATGATATTTGTTGTTATAGAATCCGCCGGACACCCGGCTTCTGTTACGCTTTCCAGCAACAGTCGCGTTCCGTCGACCTGGCAAAAACGGATTGGCAGGCGATCCGCACCGCGCGCTTCGGGAAATACCCAGGCTATCTGGTTCAAATCAAGCCTTTCCGGAAGCGGAAGCCGGATATTTTCAGTATTCAGTTGATCAAAGCGCCCGACCGCAAACATTGTATGGATTATTTCCCGGTAACGACCCTCCCATGCACTTTCGGGCAGCAGTTCGCAAGCCGCGCTCAAGAATGAACTGAATCGGACTCCGCGCGCGGAATTTCTGTTTTGGTAGCCGGTAGCCAATAGCTTTTTAAGTTCCTGCGTGATCGATTCCGTAAACAGACCCAACGAATCGGCAATCAGGCCCTCAAGGTATCTTAAGGGCAGCGGCCCGGCACGGTGGTTCTCCACGACCAAACGATAGCTTCGCGCAAGCAGCTCCCTGACATGCTGTTTGTCCGCTTCATCCAGTCCTTTGTTCGCGAGATATCGTTCGCGGTATTCGGCATTCAGGCGCAAACCCAATGGATTGGTTTGCGAGCCGGAATGGGACCATAGCCAGGCTTCCGCGGCCGCGCCCAATCCCGGAATCAATTTGCGAATTTCGCGCAACAAGCCGGGATCCACCAAGGGCCAGGGCGCTACCAGACGCATCAATCGATCGAATTCATGCGTCCGGACCGGTTTCGCTTGAAATCCACGGTTGCCCGGCTTTTTGGGCAGTGCGATGCCGCTGTCGAAACGCTGAGGCCGAAATAGCCGGCAAATAAAGCGATCCCGCGGCGAATGCGCGGCCGGCGATAAGGTAACCGGGCGAATTCCGCTACGGTAAAAACGTAGCGCTAAATCGCGCCATTCGCGGATCGCGTGACTTCCTCGAGCCATGACACCGAGGT
>JBOICY010000575.1:0-7898 GCA_050740335.1 Methylococcales bacterium
GGTTACTGGCTCATGGCGCAAATCGGTTCGGATTGGCCGCTACTGCTTGGAGTCACGGTCAGCATGTTCTGTTCGTTTTTCGTGCAAGCCGGAGCCGGCGCGGTGTTCGCGATGGTACCGCTGATCAAGCGCCGCATGACCGGACAGATTGCCGGGATGGTCGGTGCCTACGGCAACGTGGGCGGGGTCCTGTTCCTGACCGCATTATCGTTTGTTTCTTCACCAATTTTCTTTATGATCATCGGTGGCTCGGCGCTCGTGGTTCTGATCGCGGTCCAGTTTATCGATGAGCCCAGGGGCCATATGGCCGAAATTCAGCCGGACGGCACGGTTGAAATGATCGAAATCGGCTGATAAAAACCAAAGGGGAACCCAAGCGCGTAAAGGCCTTTTCTAAAGCGATTCTCCGATCCGGCATGAACCCGAAACTCCAAATCACGATCGGTCAGTTCAGTGACAAGGGGGCCAAAACCGACAATGAGGATTTCTATGGCTTCAGCGAACCCAAGGCTTCCCAATTGATCTACAAAGGAATCGCGGTCGCCATCTCGGACGGGATGAGCGGCAGTGACGGCGGTAAACAGGCGAGCCGGGCCTGCATCATCGGCTTCCTGTCCGATTATTTCAGCACGCCGGACTCCTGGAGCGTCGAAAAGTCGGTCCAGAAAATCCTATCCGCAACCAACAGCTGGCTGTTCAGCAACGGTCACTCTCAATACCAATCACCGAGGGGGCTGGTCGCGACGCTCAGCATTCTGATCTTCAAATCCAACACCGCCTATCTGTTTCATATCGGAGATTCCCGAATTTACAGGCTCCGCGAGAACCATCTCGAACAACTGACACGCGACCACCGGATTTCCGCACCGAACGGCCAGAACTATCTGAACCGGGCCATGGGCATCGAACCCCATCTGAACGTGGACTGCCGCAAGCTTCAACTGCAAAAGGGCGATATTTTCATTCTAACCACGGACGGCGTACACGATTTCATCGCACAAAAAACGCTGAAAGATCTGGTTCTGGAAAATACGGCGGACCTGGAAGCCGGCGCTAAAGCGATCGTCGAAACCGCGACAGCGAACCACAGCGATGACAATCTGACCTGCCAGATCGTAAGGATCGATTCGCTGCCGCTCGCCGACAACGCCGAAATTGCACAACAGAATGCCAACCGGCCGTTTCCGCCTCCGCTGGAACCTGGAATGATTCTGGATGGCTATCGTATCGAACAGGAACTCCACGCGAGCAAACGCACCCAGATCTATCAGGCCCTCGACACCCGCGACCATAGAACCGTGATTCTGAAAACACCTTCGATCAATTACCAGGACGATCCGGTCTATATCGAGCGTTTTTTGCAGGAAGAATGGGCCGGGCGCAGGATCAACGATCCGCATGTGCTCAAAGTGCTCGATGCCGATCAGCCGAAAAAATGGATCTATTACGTGACCGAATACCTGGAAGGTCAATCATTGCGGCGGTGGATGGATAATCATCCGCGTCCGGATGTGAAAACCGTAATCGATATTAGCTGTCAGATTGGCAAGGGGCTGCGCGCATTGCACCGCCTGGAAATGCTGCATCAGGATCTCAAGCCCGAAAACATCATGATCGATCACGAAAACCGGATCAAACTGATCGATTTCGGTTCAGTCAAAATCGCCGGGATCGCCGAGATCGAGCGTCACGAAGACGAGGACACGCTACTCGGCACACTGAATTATTCCGCGCCGGAGTATCTCATGGGTCAGCGGTGCGATGCGCGTTCAGACCTGTTCTCGCTGGCCGTCATCACCTATGAAATGCTGAACGGCGCATTGCCCTTCGACCGCAACATGCCGGAAAAACCGGACCGCGCCAAACTGGCCAAATTGAAAGTTGTACCCAGCATCCACCGGAACCCGATGGTGCCGGTATGGGTTGACGGAGCGCTCAACAAGGCATTATCGATCAATCCGGAACGACGCTATGAGGATTTGAGTGAATTCATTCACGACCTGCGCCATCCGAACCCTTTATTTCTGGCCACACCGAACCTGCCGCTGATCCAGCGCAATCCACTGGCATTCTGGCAGAGCCTCGCGGCCCTGCTTGCGCTCGGCAATCTGATCCTGATTTACCTGCTCGCCCACTCCTGAACGCGGGCACGCTAGGACTCCATGCGCGCCAAGTAGTTCTCGACCAACGAGTCGATCGTGGGCTTATCCTATTCGCGTATCCCGCTGATCACGAGTTTCTTGAAACCGCGGCCGACCCTAAGGAGGGAACGACCTGCCTGGCCGAGATTGCAACGTTGAGCGCCTCCTAATCCCGGTGCTCGCTCTCCCCGCCCACCGGCACGGAGTTTCGATTTACTCCAACCCGCCTGATTTCAACCCGCTACGCGCTTTCGCCGCTTGAATCCGAATCCGACTCTCCCACTCGGCCCGCATTCTTCCTGCTCGCGTTGGGCTTGTTCGTCTACGGCTTCGGCCTCGGGGAAACCGTCCTCACCGCCAGGCCCTAAGAGCCGACATTGATCTGCAAATGAGAGCACAGATTGCAAAGCCACCACTCAAGGCCTATTGAAGACAGCCGACAGTCTGGGAACGAAACCGAAGGTTCCCAAAGATTATGTCGACGTCTCCATCTTCTCTCCGAACTTGCCAACCAATCCTGGATCGAGCGGTTCCGTTCGGAGCGGCTGAAAATCACGTCCACTACGAACGCAGGCGCCCGGAAGAAACCATCCGGTACCAGTGGGTGCAAGAACACGTCGAGACTTTCTTGGCCCAGGTCGAGGCTGAGACCGGGACCGGCTTGCCGGATTTTGAACCGGTGCCGTTACCCTCATCCAACGCTTCGGTTCGGCAGCCAACCTCCATATCCATTTGCATTGCTGGTTCCTCGATGGCGTCTATCGCATCGATCGAGGCGTACCGGTATTCCAACCGGTACCTGCGCCCACCGCCGACCAACTGCACACTCTGCTCGGCCGGAGCATAAAAAGAATCTTGAGGGTATTGACATGCCAAGGGCATCTGATTGAAGAGCAGGGCATGACCTACCTGGCCGAAACCGATTCCGACTCTGCTTTGACACCCCTGCAATCGGCGGCCTGCACCTGTCCCGAATTGCACTCGGCCCCCGGGCCGGCCAGAAAGTACTGAGCTTGAAAACCGTTCCCACGCGAGCGGTAGAATCGACCGCCGAGCGTTGTATCAACGAACACGGCTTTAGCTTGCATGCCGACGTGCGCTGTGCCGCCCATCAGCGCAATCAACTCGAACGCCGCTGTCGCTACATCACCCGACCGGCTATCGCCAACGAACGGCTTAACCGCAACACTGCGGGCGATGTCGTGCTGGAACTCAAAAGTCCGTATCGAGACGGCACTGCCCTCATATCGTCCTGTCGCCGCTGGAATTCAGACCACGCCTCGCCACCCTGGTGCCCCGGCCGAGGCTCAATCTGATCCGATTTCATGGCCTCCTGGCACCCAACGCCAAGCACCGCGCCGCGCTCATTCCGAAGCCCCAAGCCGACCAGACGCAGCGCTCAGACGAGGCCAATGAACCGCCCGCTTCAGGCAATGTCCGTATGAGTTGGGCGGGTTTGCTCAAACGGGTGTTCGATATGGACATTGAACACGGTCCGCACTGTGGCGGCACCTTAACGATTATCGCTGCCCTTGTCGAGCCCAGGGTAATCGCCAAGATCCTCTCTCATCTCGGCTTACCGACCCGGCATCTGCGCTGCGCAGTCCCTGCTTCGCGGCTGTCCAGCCAGTACCTCCTGTACTGGCGTTCGCGCCTCCTAGGCCCGGCGCTCACCCACCGCGTGCACCCGCGCAGCCGTTCGACCTCTTCCAAACGGCCTGATTTCAAACGACTCCCGATTCGCTCCGGTTCAGCCCCCGAGCCGACACGTTCCCATGGCCTTCTTCCACCTGAACAACGCTCATGGCTCCCATCTTTGCCATCGGTGCCGGAATTTCACGGTGAATCCCCCTTTTTTACACCGATGGCGGGCCTATTGACAATGTGCCGCTCTTCCAGTAGTTTGCTGTTTGATGAAAAAGGGCGTTTATTTTTCCTTTACCCATGCAGAATTGCAAGCCACACAAAAAACAGGGCTTTTAAGAGGAGGTCGAGAGGGAGAAAATTTCTTCACTAAGGACGTAAGCAGGAATAAGTTGAACAAATTTGCTGCATTCAGGCATTTAATATGCGAGATTTTTTGATATATTGTTCAAGTTATTTATGCTTGATGACTAACAGTGCTTCTCTTGATGCAAAGCGATCCCAGCAACGACTTGGGCTTGACGGTCCGCTGCGTGATGCTCGCGTTCGGTTCAGAGTCAGAAACGAAGTGGAGGTAACCGGTCCAAGACCGGCGACGCCGGGTCGTACTGGAACTGCTGGAGGCGGTCGCGAGTATTCCACACAAGGAACAACGGAGATTGACATTCTCCGCGTTGATCTGCTGAGGAAATGAACATGAAGATTTCTAGGGGTCAACTAAAAAAAATATACTGGATTTCATGGTCGTCGTGCATGAGTGCTATCAGAATACCAATTTTGCTGATGATCGTGCTGTTTACGCGCAAGACTTAATGGAGGCCATGGGATGGATTGTCGAACTACGGGTCGGTCGAAATGTGCGGATGATTGTAGATAAAATTCTAAGCCCTGCAACGGCCAAGCATTTTGGTGACTATTGGAGGCAAGGTAATTGGGGCGATAAGGAAGCAAATGCTTTGAAAATGTTGAAAGATAGTCTTTAAACGAATACGGGAGTTCATAAGGCTTCTGTTATCCAGAATAGCCCAAAATCCTTGGAAGAAAGCGGACAAGTCTAGAATCAAAGTGCTATTGATATAGACCCGACCCCTTTCTCGCGATTAGAGATCTCGACCATGAACGTAGATGTCGGAAGTGGCGATAGTTTCAGCAAGGCTATCCTCGGTTCCGAACAGCGAGAAAGCATTGACATTCATGCGATTGCGATGTGCGAGCGCCCGTCCTCGCTGGTCGACTGGCAACACGAATTTCCAAATCAAATCCTGTTGTTGTTTATTCAGCGCAACAACCTTTTGGTGCTGCGTGTAATAGACCACTTCGTTGTCTATCTTCGTACAGAACGTGTACTGGCTTTGTTGGAGAAAGTGTCTCTTGTGTGGGCTCACATAGGGTCCGAGACGATGAATGATGCCTGTCGCCGGACGTGATTTTCCCGCCTCCCGGGTCCTCCTGGTACGCGTAGATAGCCACATGCATAGCTCCGGGAGTTTCATGACGAAACGCGAAGAATGCCGTGACGTAAGGTGATTCGGTCCAGTCGAGAAGAGGCGAAGGGAATCCGTGATGCCTTAGGTAAGCCAGATAGTCATGAAAGGTCATCCCTTTACGATTCTTTAACCACAAGTCGTAGTCATCGTGGTTGGGGATTGACCACCGAGTGCCGGTAAATGCCTGAATGCGAGCCTGAGCCATCAATGCATAGCGGTAGTACTGCATCAGGCTAATTCGTCTCGCGAAGAAGCGATCTAGCGTTGCTTTAAGCCCCCACGATGCGTCGCTGTGCCCGCGAAAGAGATACTGGGAGCTGGCACGTTGTTCCCGCCGTGCTTGGCGCTTGGCCTCAAGGTCCTGGAGGTGCCCTTCAAACTGCTCCCAACTCTCGAGCGAAAGTTCTTCCATTGTCGACATCGCTAACGTCTCACATCACCGGCAGCGAAAAGCGGAGCGACGAAGGAGCGATGCTTTTTACTATCCGAGTGCATGTGATTGTTAGCTTTTTATGACTTCAAATCTAAATTTACTAGCGTCTAAATATTCTTGACAATTTTCTATTGCAATCCATCTTCGTTGTAGATATTCGCAAACCATACCGGTTGTATTTGAACCCGCAAATGGATCAACAACCAAGTCTCCATGATCGGTTACCATCTTCACGAAAAACTCTGGAAGTGTTGCTGGAAATCTAGCTGGATGGATTTTAATTCCTGCTTCCTTGCAACATTTTGTATACTTATCATTTGCAGAGTTATTTCCAAATACCAAGAACGAATCTGCAGTCTCATCAATTACATTTACGCTAATTGAACCACCAGTTTCTACTTTGTCAAATGACGAGTTGATTACATGACCAGATGGCCGTTTAGTAGCCGTTACACCTTTCTTATTTAACCGAATCATATCCTTACTGTATGGCTTAAGCACTTTTCGGTTATTCGCTTTAGGCCAAGGAGTCTTAGAAAACCACCACACATATTCAACTGCATCTTTTATTCGGATGCGGCGTACAGTCACCCATTCAGCTGGTACAGGCATCTTGGCAGGATTGTACCAAAAGCATTCTTGCGCCAGGTTAAATCCTACTTGTTCTACAAGAGCAAGTAGCAATTTAAAATGATAAAGGGATCGAGTGGGCTCACCCTTATTATAGCTTCCACCTATATTAAGGATAAAACTCCCATCTTTCGTTAGCACCCGCTTAATTTCCTCAGCAAATGGTATGAACCACTTGATATAATCGCATTTATTAGCGTTCCCATATTCTTTCTTGAAATGAAGCGCGTACGGGGGGGAAGTGATTACAGCATTGACTGAACCGGTTGGGAGCTTCCCTAGCTCTTCAAGTGAATCACCAAGAACAGCACTTCCATACGGTGTTGAATAGTAATCATCGATGTTTTCCAGAATTCCCCGGTCAAATGGAGATTCAAACATCAAGGGACTTTGTTCGCTCATGATTTCATGCTCCAATGATAAATTTTCTCCTTACAGCATCCTACCGCGTAGGATCTCACAATCAACCCAATTATGCACCGCTGGTTGACAATGTCAACCTCTTTCGGGAAAACAACTGATGAAAGAATGGGTCTCACAGGCCGATGCAGCGAGACTGCGAGGTGTCAGTAGGCAAGCAATCTCGAAGCTTGTCCAGAAAGGACGGCTCAGAACCTTGACAATTGGTGGTCGTGTTCTCGTGCATCGAGATGACTTTATTGGAAAAAGGAGCGAAAGAGAGAACCATAATAAATCAGATATTGTATTAGGTATCAAGGAAATACTGGCCGAAGCCTCTGCCCAAGATCGATCTGCCGTTTTTGAGTGGTTACGGGAAACGCAGAAAATACACCCTTTAGAGGATGAATTTGGCGCGACAGCAGAAGTCATACTTGAAGCTATTTCTCGATCCTCAGATTTGACGAAGCGCGGAGTGAGAGGAGTCATTGCTGAGGCAGTTTTCAAAGTTGAAGTAGTCGACAAACTAGATAACTGGCATGACGTTACACCTGATGGCGACTACTCTTATGATTTTCTCCTCTCTAACGGCGAACATGAAGTTTCCATTCAGTTGAAAATGCAACGTCTAAAAGCGCAACGCCCAATGACTGCGAATGAGGGTTATAAAATACTTGCCCCCTTATATTGGGTAGTTGAGACTCAACGCACCAGAGGAGGGAAAACCAGTACCGGTGAAGACACAAGACCATACAAATTTGGTGAGTTCGACCTGTTGGCTGTTTCCATGCATCCCAGTACAGGCAATTGGACTGATTTCCTTTTTACTGTATCCGACTGGTTAATTGAGCGGCCGACTAATTCTGATCAAATTCTGAAATTCCAACCGGTACCAAAGGAAAAAGATGATGATTGGACCAATAATTTACTTGAAGCTATTGACTGGTTAATGTCGCACGAGAAGAAGAAAATTACGGGGAGGTTGGTAACAAGCTAACGACATATATGGACTCCCCCGTTATGCAAGAGCTTTTTCGCATCTGAGAATAGGAAAAATAAACGGCCTTTTTTCTTAAATGGAAAAATACTCAATAGCGGATCGTTTGTCAATTCGGATAGTGATTAATGGAAAAACTGGATTTTTTTGGGGTTGGAAATCCGCAA
>JBOICY010000576.1:0-16258 GCA_050740335.1 Methylococcales bacterium
ACCACCTGCTTGGGTCCTCGCGAATGGACGGACGCATTGGATTCGGCTGACAGGGCCGTCCCGTACCCGAAAACGGACACAGCCATGGTAACAAGGATAAGGATTTGTCTACCAGAACAAAGCTTGATTCGATCGTGCATAGATTACCTCCCTATTGCTACAGTTGCCTGAATTTAACAACCAACTATTCGGTCATGTCGAATCCTCGACAATACTTCATCATACATCGGATATATTGTACCCTATCGCTGTCTTACAACGTCTTCGATCGAAAAGGATTTCGAGGTGAGATTCTGTAGTCGAATTAATCTCTCGGAAGATTAAAAACGAATATCCGTTCTCTTCTGTCTTGTTCATTGAATTCGAACACTTCTAAACGGGCCGGAACAAGATAATTTAGATCCGACACAGGGACGGCACATGCCGGCTGCGTTCGTAGCAGATTCGATAGACAAAGTAATTCCGGGTAGAATCAGGCTTTTCACATTACCCGCGAATCGAGTGTCGAACGAAATCAACGAAGACGCCATAGCAGTGAGCCACGTTGACGACTCCACAATCACAAAAGTCGACGAAGTTGATTCTGGCTTGCGGGTAGGAATGACCCTGAAAAACAGATTTGTACTCGAGAAAATCTCGGGACAAGGAGGTATGGGTACGATTTTCAAAGCCCGTGACCTGTTCAAGGAAAAGATGGAAGATCGCAAACCCTTTGTCGCCATTAAAGTACTCCATCCGAAATTTCAGCGAAACGAGGATCTGATCAGGGCTTTGCAGAGAGAAGCCAGGAAATCACAAGAACTGGGTCATCCGAACATCGTCAATGTTCATGATTGTGACGAGGATGGGAAATACGTATTCATGGTGATGGAATTCCTGCAGGGCAAGCCGCTCAATGTATTGATCGATGAAGTAGGACTGGATAAGATCTCCCTTCAGGATCGATGGTCGATGATCGAGAAAATCGGCCGGGGCATCGCCTATGCCCATGAAAAGGAGGTCATCCATTACGATATCAAGCCCGGTAATGTTTTTATCTGTGATGATGGCAATGTCAAAATTCTGGACTTCGGAATCGCCAAGGCCCTTCGCGAGCCTGCCAAAGAAAACCCAACAGTTTTCGATCAATATTCCCCGGATTCGTTTACTCCCGCGTATGCATCCTGCGAAATGTTTCGCTGGGAAACGCCGGATGTACGCGATGATGTTTACGCCTTCGGATGCGTGGCCTATGAAATTTTGGCCGGGAAACACCCGTTCAGTAAAATGCCCGCGTTAAAGGCCGCGGAAGCCGGTCTGAAGCCAGAATCAATCAAAGGCTTGACCGAAGCACAGTGGAAATCAATTAAAGCAACTCTGAAGTTCAAGCGCGAAGATCGCTTGCCAGAGATTGTTTCCTTTCTGGACGTATGCTTTGGCCCGAAAAAAATCGGACACCGGCCGCAATCGTTCTATTTGGCCGCTGGAATTGCCATTGTTGTGGTGGTGGCGGTCGTCATCTGGCGCTGGCCGGAAATTAGATGTATCTGGCAGCCGATTGTCCTCGAAGTCTCCTATAAAGGCGGGACGGACAAGTTAGAACACTTGAGCAACGATACCACTTTGCACAGTGGGGATCGTTACAAGATTAAGTTTACAACCAAGGAAGACAGTTACGTCTACATTTTTCAAATCGATAGCAGCCAGCGGATCTACCAGATATTTCCACCGCGCGCTTACTCAGAACCGAACGTAGAGGGCGGCAATCTAGTAGAAGCTGGTCGGACCTATTCTGTCCCCGCCGAAGATCGGTCCTTTGAACTGGACAACCAGGTCGGCCGGGAACGGATTTACCCGCTGGCATTTCGCCAACGAAATACCGTTCTGGAGGAACTATATCGGGAAATGAGCGAAGCCCGCGAACAACAGGATGGCAGCCGCTTCCCGGATTTGCAAAGGCAACTGGTCGAGATGTTGGAACAAGGGGGTTGCGATACGGCTGGCGTGTTTCCTTTTCAGCATATTTAATCTTTCAAACTGTAAGAGGTCAATTCGCACGGTGATTTCGTTTTAACCAACTTCTGAAAAAACGTCAATTACCTACATTTGATTTTGAACAATCGCTCGTGGATAGGGCATAAAGTACCGCTATAGTCATGCGAGAGAACCGTGTTGCAGCGATCACGGGTCTTCGATTATCTGAAAATGACACGCAATTCTTGCCCGGCTTCAGCGATTTGATGGTAGAACAAATTTACCGTGAAACTCCTATTCTGACGATTCGCATTTTTATAGCGCCGGTGCTAGACTTATCTCCAAATTAGCGTTCCGGTTGAAATCGAAGAAATTTTTATTCCGCGTTTGATCTTCCTCGATTGTTACGACAGGCGTCGCGCAAAGCCCCGACAAGAATTCATACGGAGTTCAGGAATGGCCTCGGTACTGGTTATTGAGGACAACGAAGACAATTTGGAATTGATCAAATTCATTCTTGAAGCGCATGGCTATCAGGTACGCCACGCGGCGACGGGTCGCGAAGGAGTGGAACAGGCTTTGATTCTGCCGCCGGATTTCATCCTCCTCGACATCCAGCTCCCCGATATCGATGGGGAAGAGGTATTGCGGCGCATTCGCAGTAAGGAACCCGGTCGGTCCATTCCCGTCATCGCCGTTACTTCCTACGCCATGTCCGGGGATCGTGAACGGCTGCTGGCGGCCGGTTGTAACGGTTACATCGAGAAACCGATCGATCCGAATACGATCATCGATCAGGTTAAAACTGTCTTGTATGAATGAATCCACATCGAGGGTCTTGACGGTTTTGATCGCCGAAGACGATGAAAACTCGCGGGTATTGTTGCAAAATGCGTTGACCTCCAGCGGATATAAGGTGCTGAGCGCCGCCAACGGCCAGGAAGCGTTGATCCTGGCCAGCGCCGACTCGCCCGACATGATCGTTTCCGATATCCTGATGCCGGTCATGGACGGCTACGCGCTGTGCCGGGCGGTCAAAAGAGACGATACCCTGAAGCACATCCCCTTTATCTTTTATTCCGCGACTTATACCGACCATAAAGACCGGAACCTGGCCTTGTCGCTGGGCGCCGACCGGTTTCTGGTGAAACCGGTGGAAATCCAGGAATTGCTTGCGGTGATCGAAGAGGTGCTCGCTTCAATCGATCCAATCCATCCGGTGGCCGGCGAACCCGCTTTACCCGATGAAGAATTGGAGTCGCTCCACAACGAACGCCTGCAATCCAAGCTCGGCCAGAAACTGGCCCAACTCGAAAATCAAAAAAACCGGCTTTTGGAAAGCGAACAACGCTTTCGGGACTATGCCCAGGCTTCCGCGGACTGGTTTTGGGAAGCCGATGACCAGTTGATCATTATCCAGATAACCAGCGGGCCCAACGAGCTTTTATCGCGAAAACTATCCGATCTCGCGGCAATGATCGATTACGGAGCCTGCCCCGGAAAGGCCGGCAGTCAATTTCTTCAGGATTTAGAGGCGAAAAATGCCTTCCAGGATTTGATTCTGGAATTTGCGGACCAACAGAAACGTCCATTAATCATCCGCTTTTCGGGAAAACCGATCCATGACTGTCAGGGCCGCTTCGGCGGCTATCGCGGCATCGGCCGGGACATCACGGAAACGGCCACGTTGATCCGAAAAATTGAATATGTCGTGACGCATGATGAGTTGACAGGTTTGCCGAATCGTTCCTATTTCTGGGAACGTTTGAATCTGGCTCTGACCCGAGCCAAGCGCAACGCTTATCCCGTGATACTTTTTTACATCGATGTGGATCATTTCAAAATGATCAACGACACCATGGGACATGACTCGGGAGATCAGTTGCTTTTGGAAATCGCGCGCCGGATTCGCCGCAATATCCGCGATCACGATACCATCGCCCGCATCGGCGGCGATGAATTCGTATTGGTGATCGAAAAGACCGGTCCCAGCGACGCGCATCGAATCGTTCTCGATATTTTGAAAATGTTCGAAACGCCAATCGTTCTTGGCGCTCAACGCATCTTCGCAACCGTCAGCATCGGGCTCAGCGTCTATCCCGACGATTCGGATCAGGCGCAAACGCTGGTTTCCTTCGCCGAGCTCGCGATGTATCGAGCCAAGGCGAAAGGCCGCAATAATTTTCACTATTATACGGACGAACTGAACCGCGAGGCGTGTGAATGGATGGCGATCGAAAACGGTCTGCGGCAGGCCTTGGAACGCGATGAATTTTTTCTGGTGTACCAGCCCCAGATTAACTTGAAGAACGGCCGTTTCGAGGGCGTGGAAGCGCTGATCCGCTGGCAACATCCCGAACAAGGGTTGATTTGGCCGGACAAATTCATTCCGATCGCCGAGCAGTCCGGATTCATCGTCAGCCTCGGCGAATGGTGTCTCAACGCCGTCTGTCGCCAAATCCGAACCTGGGATCAGGAGGGCCTAGGTGTTCCGCGCGTATCCGTAAATATTTCAGCCCGGCATACGCGCAACAACCGGATCGCCGAGGATATCCGGCGGACCCTGTCCTCGCATCGGGTCAGCCCGAAGCGTCTCGGCATCGAAATTACCGAGCATACGCTGATGGAAAAGGTCGACAAGATTCGCGAGACCCTGGAGGAAATCCATCGAGGCGGCACTTACCTTTCGCTGGACGATTTCGGCACCGGCTATTCCTCGCTGGGCTATTTGAAGCGCATTCCCGTGGATGAACTGAAAATCGACGCAAGCTTTATCCGCGGCATCGCCGATCGGGAGGATGATACGGCCATCGTCAAAGCCATCATCGCGCTCGGCCAGACTCTCGATAAACAGGTCGTTGCCGAAGGAGTCGAAAATACCGGGCAAGCCAATGTCCTTCGCAGGCTGAACTGCGATATTGTTCAAGGCTACCTGATCGCCCATCCTTTGCCGGCCACGGAACTTGAAAAGTGGATGGGATCCTTCAATTTCCAGGACTTCCTGAATTCTACCGAGTAAGCGCCAGTTCTAGGCCGGTTGGTTTGCGATCCGCTCGCAGGCTGGCTTTTTGATCGGTCGAGAAAATCCAGGATATCCAGGAGAAGAGCGGTTGAGTCGTTTTCGAAGTTTACCACCGGCTTCGAAACTTCATAAAAAAGGCGCGAATCGGATCTGAGCCGCCCAGGCCGTCAGGAGTACGGCGGCCAGAAATGCGGCGAACCAAAATACCGCTTTACGGCGTTGCCGATTGATCAATAACGGCTGGGAAACCGCGGAAAGAATAAACGGGAGATCGCTGTTGCCGGGTTTTCGGATCAGGTTGGTCGAAGGTTGTTCGGTTTCGGTTTTTCGTGATTGTTCGACTGTCTTTCGGGCCGCCTTGCGCGCGACTTCCCATTCGCGAACATCGATCCGGCCGTCCTGGTTCAGATCGCAACGCGCGAGCAGGGAGCTTTTATCGCGTTTCCAGCCACTCAAGAGGTCGCGGATATCGGTTTCGACCGTCGCGTCCGGATGATTCCCTCCCAATGTCAGGAATGACCCGATCACATAAACCGGATCGCCGCTGTGAATGCGCTTTTCCGTGTAACGGTACGGAGAATTATTGAACAGCCGGGTGAATAGAGAACGGGTGGAACGGGGGCCCTGGACCGGATCGGGACTGTCGCCAACCCAGGTGTAAGACACCGCCGGATTTACCGCGGCGTATTCCGGATCGACAATACAGAAGCCTGTGTCGTCGCGCAGTCGAAAGATCGCATCACTGGTAGCCTTGCGGATCGTCGACCAACCCTTGGCACCATGTCTCCAATTCAAAAGGTCGGTCCAGCTACCATCCAATAAAAAATGGACACGGCCGAAGCCCGAGGCATCGGACGCGCGCTCTTCGACCCGGAAGCTGTACCAGACACAGCGGGTTCCGGTTAGCGGCGCGATGATCGGCTCGCCTTCGAGTAATTCCGCCAAACCCTCGAGTTCGGTATAGCCTTGAGCCGCCGATCGAATTTTTGAAGTCGGTGTGTCTTCGATAATCCGGGTCTGATGCAAGGCCCGGAACGAACAGTAGAAGCACAACAAGCCGAATGCGAACCCCGCGGATGCGGCGGCCCAAAAGTTGGCTGGCGTGGCCGAAACGATGGTTTCCGCGAGCGTCATGACTCATGCGCACAATGCTTTTATATCGACGTCGCGTTTTTCCTCTTCGCTGAATTCGAGCATCTCCAGGGGACCGAAATTGAAACGCCGCGCGATCAGCACATCGGGAAACTGTTCGATGCGGATGTTATTATTGTTGACACTTTCGTTGTAGAATTCCCTGCGGTCGGCAATCGATTCTTCGAGACCGGTAATTCGGCTTTCCAGGTATTGGAACGATTCATTCGCCTTGAGATCGGGATAGGCTTCGGCGATCGCGAACAGAGACGCCAATCCCTGGCGTAACAAAGTTTCGGCCCCGCCGAGTTCCCGGATATTGCCGCTTTCCCTGGCTTGGAATACTCCGGCGCGGGCCTGCATGACTTTTTCCAGGGTGTCGCGCTCATGACGCATGTACTGCTTGCAGGTTTCGACCAGTTTAGGCAATTCGTCGTGGCGCTGTTTCAGCAGGACATCGATATTCGACCAGGCTCTTGAAGTGTTGTGTTTCAACGAAACGAGCCGGTTGTAAATAAGAACCGCATAAATCGCGGCGACTGCGATCAGACTCAGAAAAATAAATAGGCCAATGGACATAGGTTACTCCGTATTGACTGGACTGGTGTGGTCTACACTACGTGGAGATTGGAGACCATAACAATGAAGGCATTCGCGAATACTTTCAAGGGACCCGAACCCCTATCCGGATTCAGCCCGCTTTGGGACCGGATTCCAATTCATTATAGTCGGCTGAATTGACGTCGCGGAATCGGACTAAATTAGCAGAGGCTAAGCGTGGCGATTAGAATTTTCAAAGAATACCAACCCCGTTTGGGCCTGCATGTCTATGTCGACGAGAGCGCGGTATTGATCGGGGACGTGACGCTGGGCGATGAGGTATCCTTCTGGCCCATGGCAATCGCTCGCGGCGATGTCGCGGCGATCGAGATCGGAAGCAGAACCAACCTGCAAGACGGCTGTCTGATTCACGGGACGCATCGGGGACGGTATTCTCCCGAAGGATTTTCGGTTCGGATCGGCGCCGGTGTGACCGTCGGCCATCATGCGGTCATTCATGGTTGCACCATCGGTAATTCGAGCCTGGTCGGTACGGCCTCCGTGATCATGGACGGCGCCGTGGTAGAGGATCGGGTCATGATCGGCGCCGGCAGCCTCGTACCCCCGGGCAAGCGATTGGAAAGCGGTTTTCTCTACATCGGAACTCCGGTCAAGCGGCTCAGGGCGCTGACTGCGGACGAGTTGGACATGCTGGAATATTCAGCGGGTCATTACGTGCGCTTGAAAAACGAGTATCTGAAAAATCCTCCCTTCGAACAACAAAATGATAATCTCTAGCCAGGCGCCTGGTTTTATCCGCCAACTGTGACTCGAGAGGACTCCGTGTGACGATCAAGCTCGGCATAGTCATGGACCCGATTGCCCGGATCAATATCATGAAAGACAGCAGCTTCGCGATGCTGCTCGAAGCCTGTTCGCGCGGGTGGGAGATCAACTACATGGAGCTGAACGACCTGTATCTGAGAGACGGACAAACTTTTGCCCGGATGCGGAGTCTACGAGTGGAGCGGAACGCGGAATCGTGGTACCACTTTGGCGCCGAACGCGAGCAATCGTTGCAGACTCTGGATGTGATTCTGATGCGCAAGGATCCGCCCTTCGATCAGGAGTATATCTATGCGACTTATCTGCTCGAGATTGCCGACGCCAAGGGGGTTTTCGTGGTCAATAAGCCGCAATCCCTGCGTGACGCGAATGAGAAATTGTACACGGCTTGGTTTACCGAGTGCTGCCCGCCGACCCTGGTTGCGCGGGAAGCGCTGCGTTTCAAGCGATTCTTCCAGGAGCAGGGTGAAATCGTCCTGAAACCGCTGGATGGCATGGGTGGCCGGTCCATTTTCCATGTCCGCCAGGGGGATCCGAACCTGAATGTTATTCTCGAGACCATGACTCGTGACGGCGAACGCTTCATCATGGCTCAGCGTTACTTGCCGGAAATTCGTGAGGGAGACAAGCGCATTCTGCTCGTCGATGGAGAACCCGTTCCCTACGCTTTGGCGCGCATTCCGGCCCAGGGCGAAAGCAGGGGCAACCTGGCCGCGGGCGGACGCGCGGAAGGTCGTCCGCTCATTGAGCGGGATTACTGGTTGGCCGGGCGGATCGGACCGGTTTTGAAGAAAAAGGGCCTGATCTTTGTCGGACTCGATGTGATCGGTGATTATGTCACCGAAATCAACGTAACCAGCCCGACCTGCATACAGGAGTTGGATAGAGAATTCGGATTGAATATCAGCGCAAAACTCCTGGATTGCATCGAGGCGCATCTTTCGTCCGGCGTACGATGAACGAAATTCTGATTGGAAGCCCCCCGGTATCGGCGACGGACCGCTTAATGGTTACTGTATTGTTCGCGATTCTGATCCATGCGCTGCTGATCCTTGGAATCCGCTTCGAACTCGAGAAACCGGAACGGATCGAGAAATCTCTGGAGATTGCGTTGGTCGATAATCCCACCCGCTCGGCACCCGACAAAGCGGATTTTCTGGCGCAGGCAAATCAGATCGGCAGCGGTACCGGGAAAAAGATCGCCAAACCGAAAAGTCCTGCAATCCCGCCGGCGGGTATACCCCCGCCGGAGCCGCGGGTACAGTCCCGGGTCAGCATCGCGAAGAAAAAAGCAACTCCGGTTTTGACCCGCAAAGTAGCGGAAGTCAAAATCGATACCCGGCAGGAAGAAGAAAGCGAGGAAACCGCCGCCGATCAACCGGAATTGACCGCGGCCGGTATTTATCAGCAAATCGCGGCACTGAGTTCGGAGATATCGCTTGCGCAGGAGCAGATGGCCAAAAGACCGCGCATCAAATTCATCAATTCGGTCAACGCCCATCAATACAAGGCGGCAGCCTACGAAAAAGCGTGGCAGAATAAGGTGGAGCGAATCGGCAATTTGAATTACCCCGACCAGGCACGCCGCGAACATCTGTCCGGCTCGTTGTTACTCGCGGTGGGTATCCGCAAGGACGGGACGGTTTATCGGATCGAGGTGCGCCGCTCATCCGGGCATCAAGCGCTCGATGACGGGGCGATTCGGATCGTGCGGCTCTCGGCGCCTTTCTCACCGTTCCCGGATGAGCTCGCGACGGAAGCCGACGTGCTGGTCATTACGCGAACCTGGAAATTTTCAGACGATTCGCAGATCACGACCAGCCGGTAAGCGCACGAACAAACCCTTAAGATTGGCCGGAATCCTGCTCATTATTTGGTAAACTAACGATCATGGAGAGCTTTCGCCACCCCTGGAAATGAAAGGAATGCAGGATGTGCCGGCGAAAAAAGTCCATCAATCGCAATCGATGCGCTTTGTACCTCAGCGCATCCTGCAATCTGCTTTCACAGTAAATCATTTGCAAGTGGAAACCAAGTCTGATGATAGAGACATTGAATGTAACCGACCATTTCCTGATTGCCATGCCCGGCATGGGCGACCCGAATTTCCACCGTACGGTGACTTACATGTGCCAGCACAGTCATGAAGGTGCTCTCGGAATTGTCATCAATCGCCCGACCGATTTGACGCTTGGCGACATTCTGCAACAGATGGCTATTCGAATCGAGGACCAGCGGCTTGCACGAATTCCGGTCTATCATGGCGGGCCGGTTCAACCCGAACGGGGATTCGTGATCCACGAACCGAAAGGCAACTGGGATTCCTCGCTCGCGGTTTCCGATACCATTGCGTTGACGACTTCCAGGGATATCCTCGATGCAATCGCGAACGGAAAGGGACCGGATCGATTCGTGATCGCATTGGGCTACGCAGGTTGGGGAGAAGGCCAGCTCGAGCGGGAAATCGTGCAGAATGCCTGGTTGAACGCGCCCGCGAAGAACCAGATTCTCTTCGAACTGCCCGCCGATCAGCGTTGGAAGTCCGCCGCGGAGCAGATGGGAATCGACATCAACCGCTTGTCGTCGAGTGCCGGACATGGATGAAGGATTCCCGTTCCGACCCGCAATAAACCACAGGTTGTCCAGGCCGGCAACCGGTATTCCATCCGATGGCGAATGAGCGCAGAGGCGATTCCCGAGCCTCGGACGCCTTGCTCGGATTCGATTTCGGTACCCGGAAAATCGGCGTGGCGGTCGGCCACATGGAAACCGGAATCGCGAACCCCTTGAAAACCTTGGTTGCCATTCGACAAAATCCGGACTGGCAAGGCCTGTCGGACTTGATCAGCACCTGGGAACCCTGCGGACTCGTGGTCGGTGTATCGCGTCAGGTGGACGGATCGCAAAATCCGGTGACCCCGCGTATATTACGCTTTTGCCGTCAGCTCGAAGGGCGCTACGGACTGCCCGTTCATCAGGTCGATGAATCCTTGACGACATTCGAGGCCAAACAATTGTTATTCGATGAGGCGGGCGTGGGCGCGACTACTTTATGGAAGGTCCAGGATCGGGTTGCCGCACAACTGATCCTGCAAACCTGGTTGAATGAAAACCGGAAGCTGGCGGGCGGGAATGGCTGAATCCGAAATCAACACGGAAGCAGCAATCGCCAATCTCGCGCGTTCGCTGTCGAGCGTAATTCAGGCAAGAAATCTGGTCGAACCCTTGATGATCGGTATTCATACCGGAGGTGCGTGGATTGCCGAGGAGCTGCAGCGCCGCGTCGCAATCCGCGAACCACTGGGACTACTGGATATTTCTTTTTACCGGGACGATTTCTCCCGGATCGGAGTCAATCCGGAGATTCGACCGAGCAGTTTGCCTTTCAATGTCGAAGGCCGTCACATCTTATTGATCGACGATGTCTTATATACCGGACGGACGATCCGGGCGGCGCTCAATGAAATCTTTGACTACGGCCGGCCGGACTGTGTCGTTTTGGGTGTGCTGATCGAACGGGACGGGCGCGAGGTCCCGATTCAGGCCGATTGCGTCGGCTCCCGGATCTCCTTGAAAAAAAATCAACGGGTCGAACTCACGGGTCCCGATCCGCTGCAATTGAATATTCAGACCTTCAGCACGGAAGCGTCGTGATGAATTTAGAAAACCGTGAACGCAAATAATCCAAATATTCAATTGGATGCTAATGGGCAATTAAGGCATTTTCTATCCATCGAAGGCCTCGACCGGGAAATGCTGACCCGGATCATGGACACCGCCGAGTCTTTCGCCGGAGTGGTTGCGGACCAACCAGTCAAGAAAGTTCCGCTGTTGCGCGGAAAAACCATCGTCAATCTGTTTTTCGAGAACAGCACGCGTACCCGGACCACATTCGAACTGGCCGCGAAACGATTGTCCGCCGACGTGTTGAATATTAATATCGAGACTTCGGCGACCGCGAAAGGCGAAAGTCTGCTCGATACGGTCAGGAACATCCAGGCGATGCATGTGGATATGTTCGTGATTCGGCACAGCGAGAGCGGAGCCCCTTATTTCATCGCCCGGCATGTCGAACCGCATGTGAGCGTCATCAATGCGGGAGACGGACGGCATTCGCACCCGACCCAGGCGATGCTGGATATGTTTACGATTCGCCGCTACAAACGCAAATTCGAAGATTTGCGGGTCGCGATCGTCGGCGATATTCTGCATTCGAGGGTGGCCCGTTCGCAAATTCTTGCCCTGAATACGCTCGGGGTTGCCGAAGTCCGGGTGATCGCGCCGCGAACCCTCTTGCCGGTCGATGCCGAATCGCTCGGAGTCCGGGTGTTCCATAAAATGGACGAAGGTTTGAAGGAAGTCGACGTAGTCATCATGCTGCGTCTGCAGAAAGAACGCATGCGCGGCGCGCTGCTGCCCAGTGAACATGAATATTTCAGTTGTTTCGGTTTAACGCGGGAGCGACTCCGGTTCGCCAGGCCGGATGCGATCGTGATGCATCCGGGCCCGATCAATCGAGGGGTTGAAATCGAACCGCGGGTCGCGGATGGGGAGTCTTCCGTGATTCTGCAGCAGGTCGGCTACGGCATCGCGATTCGTATGGCGGTCATGACCATGGCGATGCATTCCAAATCACGCGGCAAAGAATCCTCATGAATGGTCCCCGCATCGCCATCAGCGGAGCCCGTTTGATCGATCCTGCCAACGGAGTCGACCGGCAACAGTCGGTTTATATCGCGAACGGAATCGTCGCGGCGGTCGGCAAACGGCCCGATGGTTTCCACGCCGATCGCGAAATTCAAGTTCCGGGCCAGATCGTGTGCCCTGGATTTATTGATTTGTGTGCCCGGATTCGAGAACCCGGCCAGGAACACAAGGCGACCATCGCGAGTGAAACCGCGGCCGCGGCCGCCGGAGGTTTCACCACGCTGTGTTGTCCGCCGGATACGCAGCCGGTCATCGATACGCCCGCGGTTGCCGAGATGATCCGGGATCGCGCGGAACGAATCGGCAAGGCCAGAATTCTGCCGGTCGGGGCATTGACCCGATCGCTTCGCGGCGAAAAGCTCAGCGAAATGCGCGCATTGAAAAAAGCCGGATGCGTGGCCGCGAGCAACGCGCAGGTTCCGGTGTCCAATACACTTGTACTCAGGCGCGCCATGGAATATGCGGCCAGTTTCGAACTGCTCGTGATGGTCAGACCGGAAGATCATTGGCTGCGCAATCACGGCGTGATTCATGAAGGACTCGTATCCACGCGGCTCGGTCTTCCCGGTATTCCGGAAGCCGCGGAGACCGTGGCCGTTGCGCAGGTCCTGGCCTTGCTCAAACAAACCGGCGCGCGGGTGCATTTTGCGCAGTTGAGTTGCGCGGCGGCGGTGGAGATGGTTGCGCGTGCCCGGGATCTAGGTTTGCCGGTCAGCGCGGATGTATCGGCCCACCAATTGTGCCTGACCGAAGCCGCGCTGGTGGACTTTGACAGCCTGTACCATGTGAACCCTCCGTTTCGGGCGGAACCCGACCGCAGGGCACTGTGCCGGGGCCTTGCGGATGGAATCCTGTCGGCAATCTGTTCCGACCATCAGCCTCATGAAGAGGGAGCCAAGCTCAACGCGTTTTCCTCGACCGAACCCGGCATTTCTTCACTGGAAACGGTGTTGCCCTTGACGCTCGGTCTGGTTTCGTCGGGGCAACTGGATCTGGTTCGGGCGATCGACAGCCTGACCAATGGCCCGGCAAGGGTCCTTGGGCTGTCCGCGGGTCAGATCAGACCCGGCTCGGTGGCCGACCTCTGTGTTTTCGATCCCGAAGCGGTTTGGGAGGCTAACGCGCGAAACTGGCGCAGCCGGGGCCTGAACAGCCCGTTTTTCGGAACCGAGTTGAAGGGCCGGGTAACCTGTACCCTGGTCGCCGGCAGGATCGTTCACGAGGGGACCGGTCAATTCTGATCAGGATCCGGTTCGGGTGGCGTAAAACCTTCCGGGGCCGCCGCGCCTTCGCCGAAGAAAAATTTTTCCCGTTCGGCCTCCAGAAACTTCTTGGCTTCCGGTTCGTAGGGGGTCAGGTGGTGTTCGTTGATCAGCATGGTCTGCAGATTCACCCATTGCTTCCAGGCCTTCTTGGAAACGTTCTCGTAGATCTGCCGGCCCTTTTCTCCGGGGAAGGGTGGTGCATCCAAGCCTTCGGCCAGTTCGCCCAGTTTGACGCATTGTACCATTCGGGTCATCGTAGTTCTCTCATAAAGTTCTGTTCAAAGTTGGATTTTTGACAATCCGCTCCAAGCTTTTCCACCAGTCGTTTAATCGGAGCGGGCAGTGCAAGGTGGTTATGGTCCGAGGGGTCGCACCACAGCCCGGGTTCATGCTCGCGGACCGAATCCTTCGGCGTGAACCAGTCGGCGACCACGGGCGTGTAATCCAGATGATAATGGCTGAAGGTATGACGTTGCCGGGGCCACCATCGAAGGTTCGAGGCTCCGGATTGCGCACACCACTCGATTGTATCCGGTTTTGAACGAAACTCCGGGAGTCCCCACAGCCCCCCCCCAGATCCCGGCCGGAGGGCGTTTCACCAGATAGCAACGGCCATCGAGATTTTTGAGCAAGAGCATAGTACAGGATCGGACCGGAATCGTTTTCCGATGCCGCGGACTCGGCAGTTCGTCAATACGCTGTTGAACGAAGGCAACACAGTCCAAAGCCAGCGGGCAAACCTGACAGGCCGGATTGTGGCGCGTGCAGACGGTGGCACCGAGGTCCATGATTGCCTGGGTGTGTTCGCGGCAGTGTTGCTCTGGTGTGTGCTGTTCACTGAGGCTCCAGAGTTCGCGCCGCACCCTTGAATCATCGGACCAGCCTTCGATGCCGTGAAAACGGGTCAGGACTCGCCTAACGTTTCCATCCAGAATTGGGCTCGGTTTACCAAAAGCGACACTCAGGATCGCGCCCGCGGTCGAGCGGCCGATACCCGGAAGTTTCAACAAGGATTCGAGGGTATCCGGAAATACGCCTGCCGATGCGATCAGGCCCGCCGCCTTGTGCAGGTTGCGGGCGCGGGCGTAATAACCCAGCCCGGCCCAGTAAGCCAGGACCGTGTCGAGAGAGGCCTCGGCGAGGTCTTCGACTTCGGGAAAGCGTTTCATGAACGGTTCGAAATAAGGAATCACGGACTCGACACGGGTCTGTTGCAGCATGACTTCCGAAACCCAGACGCGATACGGGCTGATCCGTTGCTGCCAGGGCAGGCCCTTGCGGCCGTGGCTTGCCGCCCAGGTCAGAATGCGGTTGGCCAGTGGAATATCTTTAGCGGTCATTGCCTGGTAATCCGGCCCGCGGGTCAATGCTTCACAACAGCTTATCAAGCAGACGCCGGGCTCCGTTATCCAGTTTCTGTTTCAATTTATCCGCCGCGGCCTTGACCTTCGGGTCTTTCAATACTCCTTGCAATTCGGGTTGAAAGGTCGGGGAAGACAATGTTCCACCGACTTGAATCGGAATCCGGAGACCCTGTAGTTCTTTAATTTTTATTCCAGCGATTCCCTCGGGATTATCGTTGACAACCGCATCGATCCGGTAATCGACCCGGTCTTTACCGAGATCGATTCCACCGTTACCGCTGAAATCGAAATTGGTCGAAGTCCCTTCGAGTTTTGTACCCTTGAGGATCCCTTGATCGATGGTCGCCTGAACCGTCAATTTTGAGAATCTGGTGATGCCGGCTGTCGGATCGGATACCAGCCCGCTTACCGCGATCAGGTTTTTTGAATCGCGGATCACTTGGTCCAGATCGACGCCATGGAACTGGCCGTCGCTCAGGGTCGCGCTGATATCGCCGTTCAGTGTGGATTTGAAGTCCTGGAGTTGTGGACCGTGGCCGACCAGCCGGATCGTGGTCTCCAGGGTTCCGTCGATCGGTTTCTTGCCCTGGAGGTCCTGCAGTAATGAACCGATCTGTACGCCGGTGAGATTTTGATTCAGTGAAATAACCGGCTCATGATCGTGGTTATTGAACTCGACCGAGCCCTTTAAGCGGCCGCCGTAAAATTTTTGGAATCGCTGGTTGCTGCGCACAACCCCGTTGCTGATGTTGAATGCCATCTGTACCCCTTCGGCGAGCAATCCCTGGTAGCGCAGCGATCCCAAATTCAGGATTCCCTGCACCGTGGCAGTCTCCACTTCCTTGCTTTTATTGTTGGTTCCGAGCGCCGGTCGATCGGCATCCACCACCGAAACACCGGGCGGCGGGTCGGCGTTCACGGCAACAGGCGGAGTACCCGATTCGGGCAGGTATCGATCGGCGTCCAGGTGCTCCGCCGAAAAATTGAATTTGATTTTGGGGGATACGAATCCAGCGATCGATGCAACCCCTTTAATCGGATTCCCGTCGAGAACCACAGCGATATCCTTGATAATCAGTCTGGATTCGTTCAGCGCAACCGCGAAATTGCCATTCAGTGTCTTCAGGACCGATGGGTCTTTAGGAATGTATTCGAACTTCACGAGTTTGATCAGCCTGCCCGGGTCGGCTCGATCGATTGATATCTGGCCATCCAGAGCCGGATTTGCAAATATCCGCGATGCGGACAGGTTTGCACCGACCGATGTCCGGCCGGCGATCAAACGCAGGTTGGTAGCCGAGAACGTGTGCGCGGCAAGATTCATCTCGGCGGTCGCGGTCAGTTCGGCCTGCCGGACTTCTTCGGGAAGGAAATCGCCTTCGATCCTGGAGTTCCAGCGAAATTCTTCGACCTTGAATTTATCCAGACTC
>JBOICY010000577.1:0-6026 GCA_050740335.1 Methylococcales bacterium
CATCATCAGCCAATTGCCGACCGACCAATGGTATCAGGCGATTGGCGACAATACGCTGGCCGATGCCATTTTAGATCGACTGATGCATAACGCTCACCGGGTCAATTTGAAAGGCGAATCCATGCGAAAAAAATTAAATTCATTGACCCGAGTTGAACACTTAGGGTAAAAATTCACTACCACGGATGCGTTAGGATTTTAACTGTTCAAATTGACCAGAATCGGTGTTCAAATTAATCAGAATACGCAACTTCACCGTCGAACTTCAATTCGGCCGCTACGGATACGTGGTTGAGGCCGATATTCAAGGCTTTTTCGACAACATTAATCATGATTGGTTGATGCGGATGCTGGAGAGACGGGTGGACGACAAAGTGTTTCTGGGGCTCATTGATTGCTGGTTGAAGGCGGGCATTCTGGAGCGGGACGGTCGCGTAATACACCCGCAGACTGGGACGCCGCAAGGAGGCGTCGTTTCGCCGATTCTGGCGAACATTTACCTCCACTACGTGCTGGACCTCTGGTTTGAACGGCGTGTGAAGGCGCATTGCCAGGGACAAGCGTACCTCATCCGCTTTGCGGATGATTTCATCTGCGCCTTCCAGTATCAAGAAGAAGCGGAGAGGTTCTACCGGACGTTCCCGAAACGGCTGGCCGAATTCGGCCTGAAGGTGGCTCCGGCAAAGACCTGTATGCTTCGTTTCAGCCGATTCCACCCGAGCCGTAAACGGCGGTTTACCTTTTTGGGTTTCGAGTTTTATTGGGAAGCCGATACGAAAGGCGAGCCGAGGGTGTGGCGAAGGACGGCGCGAAAGAAACTACGGGCGAGCATTCAGGCCTGCAAGGAATGGCTGAAAACCTGCCTCGACACTATCCGCTTCGGATGTTGATCCCGACCATGATCCGCAAGGTTCGGGGGCATTACAATTACTTCCGAGCCGTGGGGAACGTGACCTCGTTATGGATCTTCTATCGGGAAGTCGTGAAATTGCTGTACAAATGGTTGAATCGTCGGAGTCAACGGCGAAGCCTGACGTGGCCGGGTCTCAAGCGGGTATTGGCGGCTTATGCCTTCCCCGCCCCGACCCGGTTGCCGACGGTAATGAATCGGGGGCTTGCGTGAAGACCTGTTCTTCTGCGCGAGTGAGTATGACTGAAGAGCCCGGTGCGGGAAAACTGCACGCCGGGATCTGTGCCGGGGACGTCGGGTAACCGGCGTTCCTACGGCGACGGCGCTCCAAACTCCGAACTCAGTAAACACTCCACATCAATAAGGGGAAACTATCATGTTTGACCTGTTTAAAGACATCGAGACGTACAAAGGGATACCGCCCTACGCGAGTGAGCACTACGGAGTCTATCAACCTTTATTAGGATGGGAGTCAAAGCTCACAAAAAACTGGGTTCAGCGTGGTGGAGTCTTGATCGACCCGCGAGTGAAACGCATCTTGGACGGAAGGCTTTTACCCGGACCACTGAGTGTACAAAACAATGATCCCCGGGAGTTTATCGCCGTTCCCCTTCAACCCGGTTCTGGCAAATCGCCGTTTAGAGTAATGCTGGCGAAGAACCTAAACAGCGAATTGCTAAAACTCGTACAGGCACAGGTACAGACCTTTGTTGAAAATAATAACGGACGATTGCCGGAGGATGGCGAGTGGAATCAACTTATTGAAGTAAATAATTTAATGGATGCCGAGAATGGTCCTCTGCGCAAGGTCAACGATATTCACCGGAACCGACTGTTCCATGAGTTGGAAGTACAAGCACAGGGCCGCCCGGTTACCGCAGAAATGAATGCCGTTGCCAAACTAAAACATCTCGAATTGATGCAGTATGAGTCGCAAATTGCAACATTCTTGCTTGCTCACGCAGAAGGGCAACCCAGCTTTGATCCGAATGAGCTAAAGAAGCTTTTTTCTATCCGGGTCGAGCCACCTCTAGGCGATATATTGCGCCCTACTGATCCGTTGGCAAACATCGACCCAAACGACAAAAGCGGCGTATTATCACCAGTCGGTTTCGTGCATCTGTTCCGTCAATACTTTTTCGATTTGGGGACATTTCTCGGAGAACCTGTAGAGCACATCTGGCTAGCGCCGGGAACGACAATTGATCTCATTGAAGTAAGTACTCGGAAAACTATCATTGAGCGCACGCAGGAGAGCACTCAGGAAACGACGACCCGTTCAGAAGAAAGTACAGCGGTTAAAGACGAGATTAGTGATGCTGTCAAATCCGAAAATGGCAATAGCACTAAGTTAGGAGTTACCACCACCAACACGGTCAATTATGGAGTGTATCAAGGCACTGCTACCGCCAGCTTCGGCTCGGAATCAACTCGTAAAGACGCTCGCGAAACTTCTCATAAGCAGAATCGGGAACAGACAGAAAAGTTATCGTCAGAAATTAAAAAGAGCTTTAAGTCTGTCTTTAAGGCCGTGACGGAGACGACAGACACGCGAAGCCGCCGCTATGTCCTCCAAAATGCTGGTCCCGATCTCATAAACTATGAGCTACGCCGTAAGATGCGGCGCGTTGGTGTGCAGATGCAGGACTTAGGCACACGTTTGTGTTGGCAGGTGTTTGTAGACGATGCCGGAGCTACATTGGGCCTTGCCGAGCTCGTGCATTTTGCGGAGTCACCTGATTTGGCGAATCTCAAGGAACCAGAATTAATTCCTCCTCCTGCCAATATTGCAAAAAAAGTGGCCCTTACAATTCCTTATACTTCGGTGTTTGATTACTGGGACACGTCCTCCACCTACGAATACTGGCATAGGGACGAGGGCGGCCCATACAAGGGCAAGGACATCGGCTTAATTAAGGGGAATGAAAATGATGATGACAGCAACATCGTCATAGGGCCGTTCAACTTCAAAATCGATCCACCTCAGATAGATTATGTACTTACCGACGACTTCCGCGTTCTGGGACCACAAGGTAACAAAGTAGCCATCGTCAAGGACAAACCAATCCTCAACGCGGACGGGTCATTTGACGTCACCCTGCAGCTTGTAAATTTTGGTAAGGAGAATGAACTCAAACTGGACGTTGAGCTTGTGTTTGCGCCAACAAAGAACGCAAGAGACAATCACGCGAAAGCAACCGAAGAGGCTCGAAAGAAGTACGACGCAGAAAAGCAGCGACTACTCAAAAAGAGCTTTATGGAAAGCGTGCGGCAACGCATCAAGGATGCCAGTAACATCAAGTCCCGCCCATCGTGGGACTTGCGCGAAGAAGAGCGAACTATTATTTACCGCAACCTAATTAGTCGGTTAATGCTAGATAGTTGAAAGTTACCTGATACGGATGGCAATCGCCGACTCAGTCATGTGCGGTCAGAAGTCATTCGCGCAATTTTTGATGTGGATAGCATGCTTTATTTCGTTGCACCAGAATGGTGGATGCCTCAGAGGCATCAAACTCGGCACAAGTACGATCCCAACGTCAAGGTAGGCGATATTAAAATTTCCCTTACAGATAATGACACAGTAAAGTGGGATGATGTTGAGCAACGCAAAGACAACTACAAAATTACTGAAGATTCAACCGCAGCCAAACTTGGCAGTTCGCTAGGTTGGCTGCTTCAACTGGATGGCGATAATCTGCGCAATGCGTTCTTAAATGCACCTTGGGTAAAGGCCGTGATCCCAATTCGCCCCGGACGAGAAAAGGCCGCGCTCAATTGGCTGCGTGCTATTGAAGGCCACGAAAATGACGGATGGGATACGCCGTATTTGGGAGAAGACGACGCAGAATTTATAGGTAAGACAATTGGGCAGGTCCTTGAGATCGTTACCGATCGTATGGAAAAAGACAACGGCGATATTAAGAACGTGCTGGAAGCAGATAAAGTGTTCGAGCATGGGTTCGACCACTTGGCAGGCGGATTTGATGCCGGATTGCCTGCGAACCAGGTCTTTAGCCAGTGGGTTTCAGTATTACCGACTGATCAGATCGTAGCCGTGGAATACAAACCGACCGACTTACTTGCCTGATGGTCTTCTATAACTTAACTGATCTGCAGATCTAAACAGGAGTCTTCGGTTGATGGACGTGAACGTCACCATCGAATGGGGCTCCCGATCGAAGACGATGCGGCGAAAGCTGCAAAACAAGATCGCGGGCGATAGTTTCCTGCTCGTGTCACCGGGCAGCGGGCCTGTGAGCCTCGGATGGGTAAGCCCGCTCGATGTAGCGAGTTGGGACACAGCCATGACGATACCAGCACCGGTAACCAGAACCGGAAACCAGCTCGCCGTATCGGCTGTGCTCACGCGTCCTGCGGTCCCGGACCCTGCTGACCCAGCGCTCTCGTTGAACTATCTGCACTTGCGTCTCGACTTCGAGCTTGCCGTCAGCGCGGCGGGCAAGACGGCGGTCGTGCTCGCGTTCCGGCAGCTGTTCATCGTCGGCACGACAGGCGCCCTCCAGCCCGTACAGTGCGCAATCGATGACATCGTGTTGCGAGCGTCTCCAACCGGGCCCTTAAATGTGACGCCGCGGGGAATTCAGCGGCGACGTTTCAGCGGGCTTCATCCGCTACTTTCGGTGACGTCGTCAAATATTTCAGTCAACGCCGAGTTCGTTGACCTCACCGCGTTGTGGTGGTTAATCCGCAACGACAAGGTCGGCTGGTACTGCCACCCTAAGCTCGGGGGCCGCCAGACTAATCTGCGCGTACTTGGATGGACAGGTGGTGGTGGGCCGATGATCTGGTTTGCCGTCATCCCGGACGACGCCGTCATGTCGCTCACGGCGGCGGCCAGCGCCATAGCCGGAGGCAGCCAGCCTACAGACGCGGCTGGTTCCACTGTGGCGGCTCCCGCCGACTTGGTCTTCTTTCGCCCACCACCCGGAGTAAATGCCTTCGTCTACACGTTTGACGAACAAGGTCTGGCGGATGCCCGTCATGACGATACGACGCTAAGGATCCTTGCGCGATATTTGCTCAGTCCGATTCCCGCCACCGATTTTGGCGCGATCAAAAGCGCAGGTACGGTGAAGGAAGTGGACTTGCTCGCTGACCAGTTGCAACCGCTGGGTGGTAACTCCCCTGCGGCCCCGACGCCTGCCGACCCAATGGATATCGCCAGCGGCTATCCGTTCGCGTTCCGCCCGGTTGGATTGGAGGCTGCGTTCAATCGCGCTGGCGGCAATCGCGTATTGTTCTTGCCCCTCGCTGCTGGCGACACGGCCACGCCGTACGAAGGAGCAGTGCTTAGCGATTTGCGAACCACTTTACGCAATGCCCTGACCGTCCTCTGGAGCGTTGCTGCGGTCGGTCGTAAAGAGACGACCATTCCCAACTTTAACCAGCGAGAGTTGTGGCTGGCCGGACATAGCGCCGGCAATCGTTCGATGTGGACATGTGCACAGAATAACGCTGCGGACATCGGACGTCTCATCACCTTTGACGCGACGCCTTGGAGCGATAACCTCGCGAGCGGAATAAACTCAATTACGCTCGTTGTCGCCGCGCGGAAGAAAGCGAAGAAAGGACTTGACGTTTTCGCCATCATCACCCCAAATCTTAGCCAGAACAAGGGGAAAGCCGGCCACCCTTTTCAAGGCCTCGATGACGACACCGACAATGCATTGAGGCGAACGGGCGCAGCAGTCACGATATTGCCTGACTATCCGCGGCGGGAGACGTACTGGAAACCAGTACCGATCTCGAGTCCCAAGAGCTTCGTGCAATATCTGCTAGCAAACTGGTCAGATGCGCTCCTTAAGGCCAGTGCCGCAAACCCATCCCGCTGGAGGTTCCTCTTCTTCCATGAAATGGCGGTGTTTGGAGGAGATATTATTGAACCGGCGGCGGGTGCGTCGCCGAATACCCCTCCGACACTTCGAACATTCTTTGAGCAAGCGCTCGGTCTCCCCAACCCCCGTCCGCCGCGATAACGGGGCGAGGCGCGAAAAGCACGGGGTCACGAAAAGCACGCGAAAAGCACGGGGTCAGGTCTTGCAATTACGCATCCAGCCTAACGAATAAGGTTAGATTGTGCGAGTGAAACGAG
>JBOICY010000578.1:0-15677 GCA_050740335.1 Methylococcales bacterium
CAGCAATACGGGAGCCAAGACCGTTCCGAGTCCCGCCCCGAAAATTGCCACCCATCCGACAAAGCGCATCGAGTTTCCAATCAATTGATGAAAACCGTCCAACGATTCTGAAACGGCCAGTCTGGAAAGTGACGGGAGCAGATTAAAAAAATACAACCACACAAACTGGTGAGCGGCAATCACCAGACGATGTCCGGCACCGAATATTCCAGTCTCCGCGGAGGTCCCGAATAAGCCGAGTGCGAGAAGCGGAAAAAATAATCTCCGGGCCCAAACGACCGATGATCCGGTCAGAGGCAAACTTTCAGCGACGACTCTTCGTGCACCGAAAAACAAATGCTTCGAACTCACACGCGTTTCGCCACCTTTGATATACAGAAAAATCTGGATCAGCACAGCGATGGATAAACCAATCGCGTCCGCCAGGGGAACCAGCAGGACATCGGAAGGTCCTTGCACGAACGCGATCACACCGACTGAAAATATGATTTGCCTTAACAAAGAGCAAGCCGCCACAACCTGCATCTGATCGCGAGATTGAAATACCCAGTTGATGATCAGGGGCGCCGGCAGTAGTACCAAACCCTGGCAAAGAACCAGTGTCCTGGCAATCGCTTCCATCTGTACTGTCTGGCTGATCGCAACCAGCAGTATGACCGAGATAATCACCAGCCCGGCTCTAACCAGGGCGATTTGGCCAACCAATTGCGCCGTTCTTTGCGGTTCCTTCGCCGCTTCTCGGGCACCGTATGGCGCCAGCCCCGCGTCAATAACAAGATTGAACAAAAATAACCACGCGAGAGAGAATTCCAGATCGCCGTACCTTGCTTCCAGCAAGGTTCGGCCAAGATATCCAAAAACCACGATACCCAGAATTTTCGAGATCACTTCCCCGCTGTATAAAATAATCAAGTTGCTTTTTAAGCTTCCTGCCCTAGACATAAACTGTAAACAACTCCTCCACATCAGGCGGTTAAAATCCGGGCGCTTTCATGAACCCAGGCTCCTCCCTTCACAGCAATTTGAACTGCCAAGCGTATATTTAAGTTTCGATTGTTTTGAAAACCGTAGGGCTAATCGTCTGGAATTACTCCGGTAGAGAAAGGTTAAACGATTTAGCCTGGCTTTTTATTTGAGGATCCTCAACAACGATTCCCGGCTTCGACAGCCCGATAACAAGTTCGATCAGCAAACCTGGCTCAACGAATCGCCCGGACCCGCCCAATATCCAACCACCTCACCCCACCCCCACGAAAGAACAAACAGGGCAATGAATGGAACGGACTTTAGAAGCAATCGCTGATGCCGGCGTTTGCGGAGGATTCGTGTGACGATTCGATAGAGAAGCAAAGGCGGCAGGATAAACGCGGCAAAGCCATAATATGCGCGTTTAGACAGAGACGCCCCCGCGACTCTGGCGCCCGCATAGGAGCGGGCGTAAAGGTACCGCTGGGACATGTACTCGGCAAACGTGTAATGCTTCTTATGGCCGATGACAATTTCAGGATGACAAACGAGAGGAATGCCCGCATCACGCACCGCGTCGTGAAGATAATTCTCCCATTTACCTGCGTCGATAGTACTCCTGAATTTTTCGAGCAACTGCCGCCGGTATACGACATTATTCCCGGTGAGCCATGTGACCGATCCTTCATCCAAAGGAGGAATGCAGTGGCTGTATTCACACAAAAACGCTGCCCAATCCAACAGGGTACCCGTCGCGGCATTTTCGACCGATCCTCCGACCACATCGGCACCTCTGTCCAGGGCATCCAACATTTGCTGGGCCCATCCGTCCGGAACGATCACATGATCTTCGATCACCGCCACCGCATCTCCGGTAGCGTCCTGAAACGCGCGCGCGCGCATTTGTGGTATAGGTGTCCCCGGTTCAACCGGAATAATCCGCACATGGTCGAAACGTTCGCGAATCGCGCTCCGGACTTCATCGCCTAAACGGTCGACTACGAGTATTTCGAGTTCACAATCTGCGCGTTGCCGTTCCAGGGCGCTAAGACAACCGGCCAGGTCGTCGAGAGTATTCACGCAAGGGACGACTACTGAAAGGGAACGCATGGTCATTTGTCGAGTCTAGCGGATGAGCGTCGTGCCGGTCAAGGAGTTCCCGGATCGGTGACAGGACGGATTCGTTCCAAACTGAAAAGGCCGACGCTTGTCCACAGATTGATTCCGATCGATCAGCGGGTCTGGTGGGTCAGGCGATCAGTTCGTTCAGGACCGACAGCGTTTGATGCGCCGATTTTCGCCAGGAAAATGTTCCGGCGCGATATAGAGAACGTTGCTCGAGCTCTTTCCGTAAACGATCGTCGCCGATCACTGTCTCCAAGCAAGCCAGCAATTGTTCTTCGCGATTCGGGTCGAAAAACAGCCCGGCGTCACCGACTATTTCCGGCACCGAAGTCGTATTACTCCCGATTACCACCGTGCCGCATGCCATGGCCTCCAGTGCCGGCAGGCCAAAACCTTCGCAAAATGAGGGTAAAACAAATACCAGGGCCGCATTATAAAGACTGTTTAGATCCTGATCCGGTATATAGCCTGTGTAAATCACGTTCTGTGTGAAATCCGGGTGGTTCATGGTTGCTTTCAACTTTTCATCCAGTAGAAAAACATCGTTTTCGTAGTCTCCGACCATGACCAGCTTCAGGTCACCGAACTGTGACTTCGAGACGAGTTTTGAAAATGCCCCGACCAATACCGAAAGATTCTTATGGGGTGCTATTCCTCCAACATAGAGGATAAAGCGAGAATCGCCATCCAGCCCGTATCGACTCAGCGTTTCCTTAAGCATAGATTGACTCGAAACCGGGCCGAAAGAATGATTGGAGCCTTCGGAGACCACCCGAATTCGCGTATCATCCAGACCAAAATGTTCCGCTATCCCGCGCTTGGAAAAATCGGAAACAGTCAGAATCAGGTCAGCCTGACGCACTGCAATCCAGGCCTTGAGATTCCAGAAAAGCTGGTGCTTTTTACTTTGAAAGACCAGATGCGGATATTTTTCCGCGATGACATCATGAATCGCGACCAATATTTTTGCACGGCTCCAGATCGGGAAATAGGTATAGACGGAGGGATAAAAAAAAATGTCCAGTTTGGCCACTGAAACCGCCTTGCCCATTTTGAACATATCTGAAATCCTGCGGCGCCCGGACGCCGATGCGGCCCGGGCCGGCGATTCGGAAAGACTCACCACGATTTTTTGCGCATTGATCGGGAAATCGGTCATTGTGGCGGTAAACGAATCCATGAAGAAAAGATATTCATTGTGCTGGTCCAGTTCGAGGAGCGCCGAAAGCATATCTCTGGCAAAGCGGCCGTAGCCCCTGGAATTCGACCAGCAGGTCGCATCGATACCGATACGCATTAGTGTTTTCGGAGTAAGTCTATAGAATTGATGAAACGACCAGGCAAGGAGGCCTTGCCTGCTGGCGGGGCCACCACGACAGGCAGGATACCTTTGCATGGCGCCGTAATCTACTCCGTACTGACATCAATAAATCCTCTGACTGAAGGCCCAACTCTTAGTTTATCATACGCGCCAGAGAGGCTGGCATGGAAATCCCGATGGGCCGTTAGCGCCACGCGGTAGAGTGGGTTCGATACCGGGCTCAGGTTTCGTCTCTATCCAGCCAATCGCTCAACCGCGCACGCAGGCGCAGCATGGCCTGGCTGTTGATCTGACAGACTCGCGACTCGCCGATCCCCATCGCTTCGCCGATTTCGCGCAGGTTCAATTCTTCATCGTAGTACAGGGAAATCACCAGGCGTTCGCGCTCCGGCAAACTGGCGATGGCATTCGCCAAAGCGGCCATGAAACCGATCTGGGTGAGCCCTTCGATCGGAGCCTTTTCGACATCCCCCAAGTCCTCGAGCGCCACGCCACCGGCCTGGGTTAATTCTTCAATACTGAAGATCCGGCTATTCAGGGAATCCTGCAGAATCTGATGGTACTCCTCGAGTTCCATACCAAGGCGTTCCGCGACTTCGGCGGCACGCGCGTCCCTGCCGGTCTGGTTTTCGATCTCGCGGATGGACTGGGCCACCATCCGGGCCTTTTTGTGCACGGAACGCGGCGTCCAGTCTGAACGGCGGACTTCGTCCAGCATCGAACCCCGGATACGAATGCCGGCATAAGTCTTGAAACTGGCTCCCTGGCTGGAATCATAACTGCGGATCGCTTCCAGCAAGCCGACCATGCCCGCTTGGATCAGATCTTCCTTTTGCACGCTCGACGGCAGGCGATTGCCAAGATGGTAGGCGATTCGTTTGACCAGCGCGGCGTGCTCGGCGACCAATGAGCCGACATCCGAGGCTTCGGTATCCCGGTAACTTGCCACGCCGTTCATACCAGCGTTTCGTCGTCCAGGTAATCCATGCCAATCATGCGTTCCACGAAAAATTCGAGGTTTCCGCCCGGCCGGGTAACCATGGGCCAGTGTTCGATTTTACGCGCCAGATTTCGAAAGGCCTGAGCCGATGGGCTGTGCGCATAGGCTTGAACTACGGGGGTCTGTTTCTGAATTGCTTTGCGCAGATAAGGATCCTCGGGCACGGTCCCGAAAAAATTGAGATTCACATCGAGGAACTGGTCGGTCACCTTACAAAGCTTGGTGAACAAATTCTGTCCCTGTTCGGTGCTGGACATCATATTGGTCAGTACTTGAAAGCGACTCAATCCATGGTCGCGGCTCAGTAATTTAATGAACGCATAGGCATCGGTGAGCGAGGTTGGTTCATCGCATACCACCACCACGACTTCCTGGCAGGCCTTGGCAAAATTCACCACACCGCTGGATATCCCGGCCGCCGTATCGACAATCATTATATCGATCCCCTGATTGAATTCGCTAAAGGAGCGAATCACGGCCGCCTGTTCAGTCGTGGTCAGTTCGGCCATTTTTTGAATACCCGAGGCTCCCGGTACCACCATCAATCCGGCCGGCCCTGTGACAATGACTTCGTCCAGACTTCTTTCCCCTTCCAGAACATGAAAAAAGTTATACCGCGGAGAAAGTCCCAACAGTACATCGATATTAGCCAAGCCCATATCTGCGTCGAACAACACGACCGAGTGACCGAATTCGGCCAGCGCCGTACCGAGGTTGACAGACACATTGGTCTTCCCGACACCGCCTTTCCCACTGGTCACCGCCACTACGCGCACCGGGCCCTTAGATTGCATGACGATTCTCCTCCGCGCCACTCGAAACTTTCTGACAGCCGATCAAACAAAGGGCCAGAAGCGATTCTGCTTCGCTACACGAATCAAAGCCTGACACCGACCGATCTCCTGTTGAATCCAAATTGCATAAATGGGTTTCGTTTGTTCCGGTTATCCACACGCTTGAATTCTCTGATCGTGCGGACCTGAATTCGTAGTCCTGAAGGGAAAGGCTTGCGCGGACTCTGCCGCGAAGCATTGATCGGCGAATCCCCATTCCTTTGCCGTTCTGAGATTTTCCGGGACCTTCTGGCCGTCACACACAAACGACAAGGGGAGCCGGTTTTCGACGAGCGCCGACACCGCGGATCCAAGCATCACGGTCTCATCGAGCTTGGTCAGGATCGCGGCATAGGGTTCGAAGACCCGGAAAGCCTGAATGATTTCCTGCATCGTTGCGTATTGGGTCGCCGCGGACATGACCAGGTAGGAACGGATCGGCAGATCTTTGTCGTGCAAGACCGGAAATCGATCGGCGAGCCTCATCGCTCTTTGGCTGACTCCCGCGGTATCGATCAAAACCAGGCGCTTATCGATCAATTCCTTGAGAACTTTCTCCAATTCGGCGTTGTCATGGGCGGTGCGGACCGGGATATCCAGAATGCGGCCATAGGTATTGAGCTGCTCATACGCGGCGATACGGTAGTTATCCGCCGCAACCAGTGCGATCTTTCGGGACCCGTATTTCAGACAAAACTTCGCGGCAAGCTTCGCAATGCTGGTCGTTTTACCCACTCCGGTCGGTCCGACCAGCGCGACGATGCCTCCATATTCCAGCAGATTATCGTCGTGGATCGTGAGATGCCGGGATATACTCCGCTTGACTTTGTCCCAGGCGCTCGAAAAATCGCTTGCGGTTTCCATCTGCCTGATGATCTTTTTGCTGATCGTCTCGGAAAAGCCTAATTGGTTGAGCCGGCGCGAGACCTCTCTGCAAACCGGGTTGTGTCGAAGCGACTCCGACCAGGAAATTTCTGAAATGTGAGAATTCAGAAGATCCCGCATCCGATCGAATTCCTTGCGCATTTCTTCAAGAACCGGTTCGATAACCGGCAGGGCTTCCGGAGCCGCGATCGTGGCGGGTTCGGATTGCGCCTGATTGGAGGGTAGGTCCGACCGGGCAGGATGTGCCGGACCGGTCTGTAGTGAGCGATCGAAAGATTCAGACCTTTCCTTGGATAGGTCAAGCTTGTTGACAAGCGGTGCGGATTTTACGTTGGCGATGGAGCCGGGCAGCGAAGGAATTTTGCGATCCGTTGAACCCGATTCGCGGACCTGGTTTTGAAACAATTCCTGATCGAAATCCATCGCCGCCACGATTTCGACCCCGTCATCGACCTTCCGGTTCGATAAAATTACCGCGTCAGCGCCGAGTTCCTCCCGCACCAGGCGCATGGCCTGACGGATATCGGGAGCACAAAAACGTCTGATTTTCATAAATCCACCTCAAAAACCTAGGCTTGGCGTTGTCCGACGGTCGCAACGACTTTGATCTGACAGTTTTCCGGCACTTCGTTATAAGCCAGAACATGCAAGGCGCCGAGCGATGGCCGCACGAAACGCGCCATCCAGGGCCTGAGCAGCGAGGAAACCAGTAATATCGCGGCCTTGCCCCTGGCTTCCAGTTTCTGGCTGCTTTCTTCCAGAGATTTATGCATCTGTGCGGCCAGTCCCGGTTCGATTCCCGCGGCATTTTCTCCCGCACTTTCCAACGTTTTACGCAACAGCCGTTCCAATTCAGGATCCAGAGTAATGACTTCCATTTCAGAGTTGATGCCATTGATTTTTTGGGTGATCAACCTTCCCAACGCGACCCGGACCGCGGCGGTCAAAGTGCCGGGGTCTTGACTCCTGGGTCCGTATTCCGCCAATGTTTCGGCGATGGAACGAATATCCCGGACCGGAATCTGTTCTTTCAACAGGTTCTGCATGACCTTGACGAAAACCGGCAGCGGCAAAATTTTCGGAACCAGTCCCTCGGCAAGCTTGGGCGCGGATTTGGCCAGCGTATCCAACAGATGCTGAGCTTCCTCGTGTCCCAACAATTCATGCGAATGACGCTGAATGATATGGCTCATATGGGTCGCGATCACGGTACTCGGATCGACCACCGTATAGCCGAGGGTCTGAGCATGATCCTTCTGCTCCTCGGTTATCCACATGGCATCGAGACCGAAGGCCGGGTCTTTTCCGGTGATTCCCTGCAAGGTGCCGAAAACCTGACCCGGATTGATTGCCATCTCCCGGTCCGGATACACTTCAGCCGAACCGACTGACACGCCCATGAGCGAGATCTGGTATGCATTCGGCGCCAGATCCAGGTTGTCCCGAATATGCACCGAGGGCACCAGAAAACCGAACTCCTGCGAAAGCTTCTTGCGGATCCCCTTGACCCTGGACATCAATTGTCCGCCTTGGGCTTTATCCACCAGTGGTATCAAGCGGTAACCGACTTCGAGACCGATCATATCCACCGGCATCACATCGTCCCAGCTCAGCTCGACCGTGTCCTGCTGAATCTCGGGAACGATCTTTTGCGCTTCGAAATCTTCGATACTTGTACGGCGTTTTTGTATCGAATAAGCCGCGGCCGCGAGCCCGCCCGCGAGCAGCAGAAAAGGAAGATTCGGCATGCCCGGAATCAGTCCGAGCAAGCCGACCGCTCCCGCGCTGACCGCGAGCGGCTTGGGATTGTCCAGCAACTGCGCGCTGAATTGTTGCCCCATATCCAGGGTACTGCTGGTGACGCGCGTCACGATCACCGCGGATGCCGTGGACAACAGCAGGGCCGGGATCTGGGCGACCAATCCGTCACCGATGGTCAATAGTATGTAATTATGCGCAGCCTCAGCCAGCGAGAGCTGATGCTGGGTCATTCCGATAACCAGGCCCCCGATGATATTGATAAACAGAATCAGGATTCCGGAGATCGCGTCGCCGCGCACGAATTTGCTCGCGCCATCCATGGAGCCGTAGAAATCGGCTTCCTGCGCGATCTCGGCGCGCCGCGCGCGGGCCTCGTCCTGTGTAATCAAACCGGAATTCAAGTCCGCGTCGATCGCCATCTGCTTGCCCGGCATCGCATCGAGTGTAAAGCGGGCGCTGACCTCCGAGACGCGTCCGGCGCCCTTGGTCACCACGACGAAATTGATGATGACCAGGATCGTGAACACCACCAGACCGACCGCGAAGTTCCCGCCGATCACGAATTCGCCGAAAGCCTCGATGACCTTGCCCGCCGCATCGCCGCCCTCGTGGCCTCGAAGCAGCACGATGCGCGTCGAAGCCACATTCAATCCGAGCCGCAGCAGGGTCGCGACCAGAATCACCGTCGGAAAAATCGCAAAATCCAAAGGCCTTGTGGTGTAGACGACGACCAGTAATATGATCAGCGAGAGCGTGATATTGAAGGTGAACAACAGGTCCAGAATAAAAGCCGGCAAGGGCAGGACCAGCATGGTCAGGAGCAGCATGATCAACAGCGGAGCCCCGAGCCCGCTGCTGAGAATCCATTTCAATTTGCCGATTATGAAATCGCTGTTCATGGTAACCACCTGGACGAATTTTCGAAGAACTGAGAGTCACGGACCGGCCGGAGCCGATCCACTATGAGCCGTCCCGATACTCATCGGGAACCGGAAAATCGGATGGTAAAACGGGCGGCCTGCCAATTCCCGACTCGGCCGATTTGAGTTGGTAAACATAGGCCAAAACCCGGGCTACGGCCAAAAACAAGCCTTCCGGAATTTCGTGCCCGACTTCGGTCGAATGGTGCAAGGCGCGAGCCAGGGACGGTGCCCGAACGATCGGAACCCTGGCTCCGGATGCGAGATTGCGGATGTGCGCCGCGACCAGATCCTTCCCTTTCGCGACGACTCTGGGCGCGCCGGCTCCCCATTGTTCATATTTCAAGGCGACCGCGAAATGGGTCGGGTTGGTCAGGATCACATCCGCCTTCGGGACTTCTTCCATCATCCGGCCCTGCGCCATCTGCATCTGCAGGCTTCTAATCCTTCTTTTGACCTCGGGCCGGCCGTCGGTTTCCTTCATTTCTTCCCTGACTTCCTGCATGGTCATCTTCAACTTGCGCTTGTGATCCCAAAGTTGAAACGGAACGTCGATCGCTGCGATCAGCCCGACCGAGGCGCTCAAGAGCACGAAGGACATTCCGATCAGCCAGATCCCGTGCGGAATCGCGGTCGCAATCGATTCATTGGCCAGGCCGACGAAATCGTTGAGATAAAGAAAAAAAAGACCTACGGTCACACCGAAGATCAGACCGAACTTGACGAGCGATTTGACCAGCTCGATCAAACCGTGGAGCCCGACAATCCGGGCCAGGCCCTTCAAGGGATCCATCTTCTCCCATTTCGGCTGCAGCGACTCCAGATTGAACGCCCAACCGCCCAATCCCAGTGGACCCGCGACGGCCGCGATCACCATGACGCCCAGGAAGGGCGCGAGGATCGCCAAGGCGTGCAGCATGACATGGACGAAATGGATCAACAGAGCCTGATCATCAAAAATGTCGGCCCTGGAAATTTGGAATTCGGCCCGCATGAGGTCCGCCAACCCGGAACTGACTCGATCACCCGACAGCATCAACAGAGCCGATCCGACCACCAGAACCACAAAGGTATTCAGTTCGCGCGACCTCGCGATCTGGCCTTTTTCACGCGCATCGCTGAGGCGTTTGGCACTGGGTTCCTCGCTGCGTTCCTGTTCGCTGTCTTCAGCCATGAGAGCCTAAACTCCGAGAATTCCTCTCAATGCGTGATAGCTGTCGTCGAGCAGCCCTGAAAATTGGTTTGACACGACCGCCACCGTGAGCCAGATAAACCACAATCCCAACAGGATGGTCGCAACGAAACCCACCGCGAAAATATTAAGCTGGGGTGCTGCGCGGGTCGCCACACCGAAACCCAAATTGACCAGCAAGAGACCCAGGATCACCGGCAGGGCCATCAACAAACCACCCGCGAATATCCGGCTGCTCCAGGCGATGAGCGACCAGATACCCGCTTGGGAAATGCCGTCGATCGACACCGGAATGGTCCGGAAGCTGTCAACCAGTATCTCGATCAGTAACAGGTGGCCGTCCATGGCCAGAAACAACAGCGTGGTCAACATCATATAGAACTGCGCGATGACCGGAACCTGAACCCCGGTCTGCGGATCCACCATCGAAGCGAATCCGAGACCCATGCTGTACGCAATCGCCTGTCCACCGAACACGACCGCGGCAAACACCATGCGCAGAAAAAAGCCGCTCAGGATTCCGATGAATACCTGATGAATCGCGATCATCAGACCCGGATAGCTCAACAGTTCGAAAGGCGGAGGCGCGGGCAATAGAGGAATCACGAGCCAGGTCATCGCGAAGGCCAGAATCAGACGCACCCGCGCCGGAACCGGCTGACCGCTGAACACCGGTATCGAAATGAACAAGGCACCGATGCGCAGCAGGGGCCAGATGAACATCGCAAGCATGCGCAAAAGCCCATCTTCACTGAAAGTCAACACAGGCAGAATTCTGACCGCGCCCAGACCTTGTCCGCTCAGCCGATCAGCAGCGGAATACTGCGGACCAGTTCCTGCATGTATTCCACCATCACATCGATCATCCAGGGACCCGCGAACATCAACACCACGCCGAGCGTGATCAGCTTCGGCACAAAGGTCAGCGTCATCTCGTTAATCTGCGTCGCCGCCTGAAACATCGCGATCAGCAAACCGACCGCGAGCGAGGTCAACAGAATCGGCGCGGTCAATTTGACCGCGACCAGCATGGTTTCCTGACCTACGGTCATTACGGTGCCTGGGGTCATGGAAGTCTCCCTTTATTGATTTGGCTCATATATAAAAGCTAGCAGCGAGCATTTCGATGATCAGTGACCAGCCATCGGCCAGAACGAACAGCATCAACTTGAAAGGCAGCGAAATGATCAGGGGCGACAGCATCATCATTCCCATCGACATCAAGACGCTGGCCACCACCAGGTCGATCACCAGAAAGGGCAGAAAAATCAGAAAGCCGATCTGAAAAGCCGTTTTCAGTTCGCTGGTCACGAATGCCGGAAGCAACACGGAAAAAGGCACCGCCTCAGGAGCATCGATTTCGTCCTTTCCTGAAATCCGCAAGAATAGTTCGAGATCGGTTTCGCGGGTCTGTCTCAACATGAACGATCGAAACGGGACGGAGGCTTTCTCGAGCGCGGCTTTCGCATCGATTTGTTCATTCAGATAGGGTAGGACCGCTTCTTCATTGACCCGGTCGAAGACCGGCAGCATGATGAAAATCGTGAGGAACAGCGACAAGCCGAGTAAAATCTGGTTGCTCGGGGTTTGCCCCGTACCCAGTGCCTGGCGCAGCAATGCCAGAACGATCATCACCCGCGTGAAGGCGGTCATGGTGAAGAGCATGGCCGGCAGGATGGTCAGCAGGGTCATCAGAGCCAGAATCTGGATTGTGACCGTGTAAGTCTGCCCGCCGGCCGGGTTGCCGGTCACCGTGAGCGCGTCGACCCCGGGTGCCGCGACAGATTCGGGCGATACCAGACAAGCGATCAGGATCGGCGCCAGGATGAGAATAGACTTGCCACTCGTGTTCATATCAAGAGCCCCGCATCGCCTGTTTGATCCGGTCGGCGAAGGCCACCGGCGTCGAATCGTCCGGCTTGCCTTCCTCCACCCTCGTGAGTTCGCTGGGTTCAAGCACGTGCAAGGTTTCGACCCGTCCCGGCGCGACTCCAAGCAACAATTGCTTGCCGCCGACCTGAAGAAGTACGACCCGTTCACGGCTTCCGACCGAGATCCCTCCGAGAATCTTGAGGCGCTGTCCGTGCGAATAGGAAAGTTGGTTGAGCCGCCGTAGAATCCATGCGAAAATCAGGATCAGAAAGATCACCAATCCCAGACCCATCGCCCACTCGACCAGTTCGGACCGAGGCAGTACCGGAGCAGCCTTCGGATTCGCAGTTAAGGCAGCCTGGGCTCCGAGGCTTTGGCTAATCAGCACAATGGCCATGGCGAACATTCTCTGCTTCATTGCAGCTTTTTCACCCGTTCTGCCGCGCTGATCACATCGGTCAGACGGATGCCGAATTTGTCATTCACGACCACGACCTCACCATGCGCGATCAATGTTCCGTTGACCAGAACATCCATGGGTTCTCCGGCGAGCCGGTCCAGCTCAACCACCGAACCCTGATTCAGCTGCAGCAGATTGCGAATGTTGATCCGGGTGCGGCCGATCTCCATCGATATCGTCACCGGTACATCGAGAATCACGTCCAGATTCAGTTCTTCGACGGTCGATTCGGTCCGTTCCTCCCCGATATCGGTCAGGTTCTGAAACGCAGCCGGAGACAATTCTTCCATTTGGAATCCTTTGTTTGACTGACCTTCGGTTTTCATATTTCATATTTCCTGATTTGCATACCCGTCTCGCCATCTGTTTTCAACAGAATCCTCTGACCAATCGTGTTGCGCTGCTTTGTCGTTCACATTCTGTTCTCCATTTGCCGGGTTAACGGATCGGGGTTGCGGGCTTGCGTTCAGGACGGTCGGGCAGTAACTTTTTGGTGATCTGGACCGCGTAGTTCGTATCGGATACACCGACACGCCCCTTGAAAATGGGTATTCCCTCGGCTGTTACCGGGACCAATTCGGGCATATCGACGGGAATCACATCACCCGCTCTCATGTTCAACAGATCCCGAACCGTGATCTTTTTTTCGATCAGGGTGCTTTGTAAATCGATTTCGGCCGACATCAGATCGGTACGGAAAGCCAATTCCCAGCGCGTGTCGATTTCGCCGCGGTCACTCTGGATACCCGCATCGAGCAGTTCCCGGATCGGCTCGATCATTGCGTAAGGCAGCGTGATATGGATATCTCCGCCGCCGCCGTCCAACTCGACATGAATGGTCGATACGACCACGATCTCACTCGGGCTCACGATATTCGCAAACTGCGGGTTGACCTCCGAATTCAGATATTCGAAATCGACCTTCATGACCGGTTTCCAGGCTTCCTGAAGATCCTTGAACACCAGATCGAGCAAAAGATGGATCACCCGCATTTCGGTCGGTGTAAATTCCCGGCCTTCGATCTTGTTATGAAAGCGTCCGCTGCCGCCAAAAAAATTGTCCACCGCAGCAAACACCAGATTCGGCTCGAATACAAACAGCGACCGGCCCCGTAACGGGCTAAAACGGATCAGGTTCAGATTGGTCGGAACGAACAGACCGCGGATATAATCCGAAAACTTGAGGACCTGGATGCCCGAAATCGCGATCTCCGCCGAACGGCGCAGGAAATTGAACAGACTGATTCGAAAATAGCGGACAAAGCGTTCATTGATCATTTCGAGCGTCGGCATCCGCCCCCGGACGATGCGGTCCTGATTGGCGAAGTCATACGCAACCGGTTGCCCCTTGGGTACGTCGTCCAATCCGGTTTCAATCGTCCCATCGTCGACCCCGTGCAACAGGGCATCGATTTCGTCCTGTGAGAGTAGGTCGTTCACCGCCATCGCTATTGCATCACAAAACCGGTAAAGAATATCTCTTCGATCCCTTGGCCGCCGGTCCGCTGTTCCAGGATCGTCTGTACTTCCTTCAGCACCAGATTCCGTAGCTCTTCTTTGCCTTCGCGAGTCCGCAATCCGGCCGGATCCTGCCCGCCCAACAACAACAGCAAATTATTCCGGATCACCGGCTCATGTTTCTGTATTGCGCCGGCCACATCCTGCGATTGAACCAGAGCGGTCATGGTTACTTGCAGAAAGCGGGTGCCGTCACCCCGCCGGAAATTCACGGTAAACGGCGCCAGCGGGTAATAAATCGATTCGCCGCCTTTTTCCGACCCGGTGGATTCGGCCATTTCGCTTTTCCCCCGCACAGATACGGGTACGTGAATCACCCCCATGGCGTAGAGTGTTCCGATCACGAGCAGAACCAAAGCTAAAACACTACCGATAATGATCCAGAGTATTTTGGAAGATTTTTTTTTACCAAGATCGAGATCGTCGTTGTCCATCGTGTAGTCTCCGGTTGCAATGCCTGGCTCAGAGCAAATACTCTGCCAACACACAATTTTCTTCAATTTCAACATCCTCATTAACACGGGCTTCTAATTGGCGGAATTCCGCCATCACTCGGTTCGTACACGGACATTGAGCGCCAATATTCCGGCGCCGGCTGTCAGAAATAAAGCCGGAAAGGTCTCCCCGCAAAAAATCAGATCGCACCACGAAAGCAAATCGTTACCATTCAACGATTGCCCATTGACAGGACCGCTACGGGTGTCGACAATCGATCCATTGCCGGTGTAACACGGTACCGACACCCGGTCACCCATAACGACAAATCGACCGGCTCAAACCCTTAATGCTTCGAGGAGAACAAAATGCGGATTAATTGGAAAAGGCCACTGATCACCGGCACCGTTGCGGTCCTGACATTTGCGATCAGCGGACTTAGCGGTTCCATCATCCACGCCGAAACACCGGAAGAACGTGAAAAGGCATTGATGGACCGTGTCCAACAACTGGAACTGGAAAACGCCAAACTGAAGGGAGGGCAAGACACCGCCTTTTCTGAACTGGAGGATGCATTACCCTCGGCAAAAGCCGGTCAATGTTTCTCCAAGGTATTGGTTCCGGCTGTATATGAAGACCGTAGCGAAAAGGTCGTCGTGCGGGAAGCCGCTCACGAAATCAAGATTACGCCTTCCGTGTATGAAACCGTGGTCGAGAAAATCACGGTTGGGGAAGCCGGTGAAGAAATCGTCGAGATCCCGGCCGTCTATAAAACGGTCAAGGAAAACGTACTGGTCGAAGCAGCGCGTAAGGTTTGGCGCCTGGGGTCTGGCGAAAAGGCCAAGCCGGCTCCCGCGGATCTGGTCGTGGCCGCGCTCGCAAACGGTGTACCCAAGGATGCTCCGGCCAACGCCTGTTACGAAGAGTTTCAGGTCCCGGCAAAAATCGAAACTATCGAGGAAAAATTGACCAGGAAGCAAGCCGGCACCCGGATCGAGATTATCCCGGCAAACTATGAATGGGTCGAAAAGAAAATCATGGTCAAGGAAGTCTCGGAAAAAATAATCGACCTTCCTCCCGAATACGAAACCAAGGAACAGAAGATCCTTGAAAGAGCGGCTTTCACCACCTGGAAACGGGGTCGCGGCCCGATTGAACGAATCGATCATTCCACCGGCGAAATCATGTGTCTCGTCGAAGTTCCCGCGGAATACAAAACGGTTCAGAAAAAAGTCGTAAAAACTCCGGCTGCCACCAAGAAAGTCGCGATTCCAGCGGAATACAAAACCATCAAGATCCGTAAACTGGTCACACCGGCCCGGGAAAACGTGATCCAGATTCCGGAGACCTATCAGACAGTCAGGAAAACCATCTTCAAAAGCCCTGAAA
>JBOICY010000579.1:0-4931 GCA_050740335.1 Methylococcales bacterium
GTTCAGCACTGCCGGACACGTTTGACAAAGGGTACAGCGAAGCTCGACTCCGCACTGAAATGCACTCGCCTGATTACCAAATGGCGTCTCTGGGTGCCTCCCAGTTGGGTCCCGGGAGCGCGCATGATTGATAAACGGGAGATCATCGACACCGCAACCACACTGGGTCTCAATCCCCACGTAGTCGAAAAAGACTATGTACTGGGATGGATGTTATGGGGAATCTACAATCATGAGGAGCAGCTGTCGAAAAGCTGGGTATTCAAGGGCGGCACCTGTCTGAAGAAGTGCTTTTTTTAGACCTACCGTTTTTCCGAGGACCTCGATTTCACTCTCACGGATGATTCTCATCTTGATATCGACTTTCTAACAGCCGTATTCGCCCGGATCGGCGAACGCGTTTATGAAGAGACCGGGATTCAAATGCCAGCCGATTTTCAACAATTCGATATTTATACGAATCCGCGCGGTGGAAAATCTTGTCAGTGTAAGATCGGCTGCCAGGGACGTGTCGCCGCGCGGGAAAAGTATGCCTCGTATCAAACTCGACTTGACCGCGGATGAATGCGTCGTTCCGCTACCCGATTCTGCTTTTTCGCCGTCCGGGTGGGTTGGGCGTGGAACCGCGGAAACAACAGGTTTGGACTCCCCGAGGATATCGATCTCATGGAAGGCTGGATCGCCGATCCGGCAATACGGAATCGCATGAAGGCAACCCGGTAACGACACAGGGGATATGGCTTCCGGATCGAATCTGCGAAAGCCGAAAATCCGGCTCAACGCGAGGGATCGAAGCCGAATGGTTGAAACTCCGGCAGGAACGGAGTTCGGATCACGAGAGCCCGGTTCGGGTATCCCGGACGCACACCGCTTGGTTTTAATGCGCACGAGCCAAACTATACCAACGGAAAATATATCCGCAGCAAAGGGAACAAACGACAGATCACCAAAAAACGCATTTTGTTATCGGTAAACACTCCCCCCGATCTTTTCGATTCGGAATCAGCCTCGACCGCCGCACGAGAATCACGTTCACGATCCTATCGCTTCGCCGCTTCAGCGTGTCGCGAAGTGCGGGGTATTTCTCCGGCTCGGGCTTGTCCCTGTCGTGATAAACGTAAACGATCATGCATTGAAACGGTTTTCTTTCTTTTTTTCGATCAGCCAAAAATACATGCAGAGGCAATGCTCGTCATGGGACGATGCTAAACCATGATAGGCAATATGCGATAATGGCCGTTCATCTGTTCCCAGTCGCAAATATTGCGGTATAGTCGGGTAACCGAGAATTCGACCGCGTGAAAAGCGAGCCTCAAACTACTGGCGATGTTGTCTCGTCCGTAAGAGGGCTTCAAATTGCCGAGAGCCTTTTGCAGGCCAAGCTTGAGAATTTCGACCAGATCGTGTCCTTGACAAACGTACCAAGGGTCAACGGTCGGCAATGCTTCCAGCAAAGTATGCAACTCATTATTCGATATACCCGCAAGCCGTGCACCGTCCGCGGTTAATCCTGCTGCATCGACGAACCAAGCCTCGCGATCGAGAAAGCGCTCAGGCTTCAGTTGTTTTCCAAAATCCAATCCCCAATCCTGGCGCTTCGACAACCACCGCAATTTCCCGAAAGCCAACCCGTTTTCCAGCAATCTTTGCCTGACGGATACCCCGGATTGCTCTTGAAAGCGTTTAATTTTCTCCGGGTCTCCGAATTCGGCCAAAACCCGTTCAAGGGCACAGGAGCGCAGCAGCATACATTCCAGATCCCAGGCGTCGGTAACCACAATATTACTCGAAGGGGATAGCCAACCTTCGAGGCTATCGCAATCGTCGTCGACAACCCCGAGCGCCCCCGAAAATAGTCGGGAATCGAGTTTCTGGATTGCCCCAAGTACGTTGGGTTTGCCATCAGCGCGTATGATTTCACAATCGCTGTCGGAGATACGGTTTCGCCAAAACCTTAAATCCTCAAGACCTTCGACCAACAGGAAACTTCCCTTATGAAGCTGTCGGCTCATCAGAATTTCCGCTTGGATAACGCCAGGCGTCTTAGACGGAAACATCGGCCAACTCCGCTTCCATGGCTACCATCAAGTCGTCACGGTCGCCGACGATAAAGGGGGAATGGGTGGCCACCAGAACGTCTATTTTAGCCGCTTTAACGATTTCCAAAAGGTCTGGAAGAAACCTTTTTTGCCAAGCAACATGCAGGGAAAGTTCAGGTTCGTCGATCAGAACCAGGGCGTTTGGCCGGACACGGAACAACAGATCATAGTGCAATACCATTTCATGCTGCTCACCCGACGAAAGTAAATCGATATCCAATGGTTCGCCGTTTTCTCCTTCGACGACGAAGCCTTTTTCCCGGTCGATTTGGATATGCTTATGCTTAAATTTATTTACATTGTCTAAAAACAGGCGCGCACGATGAGCAAGGTCTTCCAGTACACTTAATTTCTTCTCCGTATCCTGAATATAAAGAGTCATTACCCGTTTCTGAGTATGGTCCAACACATCGAGCTGTGAGGTATCGAATGGATGTTCATAGGTTTCATCCAACAGGCCGATCTTTTTCAATTCGTTCCGCTTGGCGTCAAGAGCGCTCATACGCGCTTTTAGATCGGATGCATCCAAGGGGGCGTCTGCGGCGGTAAGTACCCGTTGCGGGAAGGATTGATCGAGAGCTTGCGATTGCTGTCCGTAGCGAGCCAGCGTTTCCCGGATACGCAACTTTATATCGCGAGCATAATCCACCACCGTCGAAACGACTTCGTCGACAATACGAATACGGGGATGCTCCGATACTTGAACGCGCAGCAAACGTTGCGCTTCGATTAAATGAGTATCGACTTTTATCCGCAATTCGGAAAACCAAACCGGTTCCTGCTCGATTGCTCGTTTTCTGAGGCCGGAAGGAACACGGTTTGAGTAGCGTGCAACAATTTCTTCGCCTTTTAGCTCCCTCTCTTCCCGCCCGTCGAACCATCGGTTATCTCCGACCCGGTGTAGCCAAGGGATATGATCCGAAAGCTGTTTGGCCAGAACCATCGTATCGGCATCTACAGAAATCTCGACCTGAAAATCCCCATTTTGCATCGATAATTTGAGTAATTTCTTTGGACCTTCGCTTGGTTCGGACGACTGATCACCCGGGATCAATTTAATCTCGGTACCGTCGGTGAATTGGAGAGAAAAAAGACTGAATGGCACTTGGCCCAATAGGTCGAATCGTCCTTCAAATAACGCATGAACCATCCGCAGAGTCACTGTTTTTCCCACACCGTTCGGGCCATGCAGGATCGTTACCCGTTCTTCAACATTCAGATCGATGCAATGGTTATACAGGCCAAATAGTCCATCGACCCGGATTTGCCGGATACGTAGAAGTTCCGGTTCATTCATGGTAATACCCCTTAAATTTTGGGAAGCGAATTCAGAAGATTGAATGGACGAATCGGAAACCGGGGAAAAAGGCTTTCATTCCATCGCCTCTTCTTGGCGCGATTTTTCCAGGCGGTTCTGATCGGAATCCTTTGTGAACAAAAATTGTAACGCCGTTTTTTAGAAATGAAAGTCTTTTGATCCAAAAGCACGTAACGGAGAATTTGCAACCGGAACAATCGGAACATGCTTTCAGGATTGTCCGCACAATGCGCCCGACCAAAACAAAACGAAAGGCAATAGGAAAAATAAACGCCCTTTTTCATCAAGCAGCAAACTACTGGAAGAGCGGCACATTGTCAAATAGGTCCGCCATCGGTGTAAAAAAGGGGGATTCACCGTGAAATTCCGGCGCCGATGGCGAAGATTGGAGCCATGAGCGTTGTTCAGGTGGAAAAAGGCTATAAGAACGTGTCGGCTCAGGGGCTGAACCGGAGGGAATCGGGAGTCGTTTGAAATCAGGCCGTTTGGAAGAAATCGTAGGCCGGTGCGCGGGGCGGCGCTCGGGTGGGCAAGCCGAGATGGTCAAGGATTTTGGCGATCACGGCGGGTTGTTGGATGGCAGCAATGATTTTCAGGTTACGCCCACAGGGCAAGGACAGTGCTCGAGGTCGAACTCGAACCCCCGTTTCAACCAGCGCGCCCGGCTGATACGGGTAGCAGACGGTCGGCAAGGTGTCTCATCGGGTTGATCGGTCGCCGGATGGACGTTGACCAGTTCTTCCGGGATGATTTCCGACCGGTGTTTGGCGTTCGGTGCCAGTATGCCATGGCATCGAATCAGGTTGAGTTTGGGACGCGGGACTAAAGCGGCCAAGCGTTGCAGGAATTCAAGCGGTGACATCACCCTATGGGGGCAGTCCCGTCTTGGTACGGGCTCTTGAGTTGCAGCACGACCTCGCCCGCGCGGTTACATTCGAGCCGGTGATTGGCAATTGCCGGACGCGGGCAATGTAACGGCAGCGGTTTGCGCGTCTGCGCGTTTCAAGCCGGCTGGTTGGATCAGAAAGGTCGCAATGGCGCGATCAATCCCTTGTAATACCGGCGCGAGCAGATCCGGATGGGCGGCGAAGCTTGTGGGGTGTTTATCTAGTAAGGGGATAAAAACCTTCCCTGGTGCTTGGTTCCAGTCCGGACTTCCTGTCCGGCCGTTCGGCGTGCTGCGTTTGTCCACTGGACAAACGGTCACGCCTCACCCCAGTGGCGCACGGGAACCCGGGGGATGACGGGTTCCACCCAGTGGGCTGCGCCATACGCCGCGCCCCGCACGAAGGGCAAAACCCACGCCGTTTGCAGGACCAATCTGTCGGGAACAGATTGGGACCGCGAAGCGACCCGAAGGGTGAAATACAGGAAGTATTTCATCAACAGGCTACCAACTTGTCATGGGCGCAATCGGTACAACGCAAGCGCAAAAAGCCATGGGCTAAAACACCCCATTCCAGAAAGGCATCGAACTCATCTTTAACAAATTCGGGCAAACCGGCTCCGGTTTC
>JBOICY010000580.1:0-7463 GCA_050740335.1 Methylococcales bacterium
GATCAAGCTCACGGCTCGGGCGAAACGTCCAATACCATGGCCGACGGAGGTATTCAATCAGTTCCGCTGGTTTTACCACACCCTGCCTGCTGGTTCACCGCCATCGTCCAAACTTAACCGGGAAACATCAATTGCGCCTCCTAAGGCCGTTGGTGTTTCAACATCATCTGCCGGTGGCCCGGGCCAGTTTTCTGGCGACTGCCCGGATTGCGATGATTCCATTGGTTTTGGCCTTCTTGTGTTCATAAAATCGTTGTGCGAGTGGCTCGAAACGGACCGCAAAACGAGGCGCTTCGGAAAAGGCCTGCCCGACCGATACGGATTCCCGGCCTTCGCGTTGCCGCTGCCTTTCTTCTTCCCGTTGCTGCGCCGATCACTGTCCACACAACGGCAGTACGATGCGTAGTTTCCGGGTCCCGTAAAACGATGAATATCTCCCGTTTCCAGCATGATCGTCAAACCCAGTATCTTCCCAATCCCGGTCGTCGTCTGGAGGATTTTGAATTCATCGCTCAGCTGGACGGCATGGAATGCAGTTTGTTCGAATTGCTGAATCTCCTGGTATGTACGATGACGCAGGTTTGGCTGTACATTGAGCAGGTTTAACAGGTCTTGATCTTTATCAGTCATGGAGGAACTCATATCAATTCCTTTCTATAACAATTATATAAAGTTCAATCTTAACACATTGCATCAATGTTAATCGCAGCCCCTGAAAAGAATTGATGTCATTGTGCCTGCTTTCGAGCAACATAGAAGATTTTCGAGGACTCGAGCCGGCGGATGGAACGAACCGGCAACCGCGCCAGCGCATTTTACCATAATGGTTTGCTTAGGTTTTCGGTGAATCCAGAGAACATGATGTTGAAGCTGATGCTAATTCGCTCTTCGCCGCTGTGATTGGGGTCTACGGAGTGTTGCAGGTAGGACGGAAAAACCAGGAGCGAACCGTTCGTTACTTTCACCGCTATTTGGTCGGTATTGTGACCAGTCAATGAAGTTACCGGAGGTCTGATGATACTGGTCTGAACTCTGGGATCGTGAAAGTTGATCGAGTTTGCGCCGGGCCGGGTTTGAAGGTAATAAACGCCGCTCAAAAAATTATTCGGGTGACTGTGGATTCTGTGCGAGGCCCCCGCTGCGCTGATGTTGGCCCAACAGCCGGTAAATTCAAAAACCTCATATCCAATCCTTAAAAATCGCAAGATCTGCGTGATCGAATCATCGATGCATGAAACCAGGCCTTTAAGCTTGTCAAGCTTATGCAACTCTCTATCGGACTGCCACGCTTCACCAGGCTGGAGTACGGGTAAATCCCGACACAGTTCGCTCAGGACCTCGCGAATATCGGCATTGATCGCTTCACAGGTCTTGGCCTTGAGTTGCAGGTTCCAGACAAAGGTCGGAAATAAAGACAGCACATCGGAATTTTCAATCCAGGAATTACTATCCTCGCTCATGATTAAATTTCGCTGTTGAATGATGCCGTAGGGTTAACATGCAGCTTCACCGCTGAATCCGCAGTGTAACGGAATGAAGGAGCGAGTTTAAGCTGTAATTTTAGAATAAGTGTCTTTGTATCTTTGTATAAATAGCGGATTGCAGTAAACGCTTATTGCCGGGAAATCGGGAGACCTTAGGCAGGTTCTACCTTGGCAGGGTTCATTGATATGATAGAATCGCTTATCAGCCCGTAAATCCCTGCTGATCGAAAAATACTTGAATCCCTGAATTTTGGAAGGAGGAAATCATGTCGCTACAAGGCACCAAGACCGAAGAAAATTTGAAAGCCGCGTTTGCCGGTGAATCTCAAGCCAACCGCCGTTATCTGTATTTCGCTCAGAAAGCCGACGTGGAAGGCTACAACGACGTTTCGGCGGTATTTCGCTCCACCGCCGAGGGCGAGACGGGGCATGCCCATGGCCATCTGGAATACCTGGAACCCGTCGGCGACCCGGCTACCGGGGCTCCGATCGGCACCACCGCATTAAACCTCAAGGCAGCGATAGCCGGTGAAACCTACGAATATACGGATATGTATCCCGGGATGGCGAAAGCGGCGCGCGAAGAAGGCTTCGGGGAAATTGCCGATTGGTTCGAAACCCTGGCTAAAGCGGAGCGATCGCATGCCAATCGTTTCCAGAAAGCGCTTGATTCGCTCGAAGTCTGAGTCACGAACTCAGCGAAGCGTGGCGGAATCGGAACCGATACCCGGATTGTGGATTCCGCGCTCGACTCGATCAGAACCTATTCGATGAAACGCTGACATGGCGCATGAGCTGAGTGCGCAACGCGAAGGAAGCCTCGATGCGCCGAGCCGAAAACCGATAGACTGGCGATCTCCGGGTTTCTATGATGAAGCCGCGCTGCATCAAGAAATGGAGCGCATATTCGATATCTGCCATGGCTGCCGCCGTTGCGTGAATCTGTGCAACGCCTTTCCGACCCTGTTCGATCTGGTCGATGCATCCGAGACCCTGGAGGTGGATGGCGTAGACAAATCGGATTTTTCGCGGGTTGCCGATCAGTGTTACCTTTGCGACCTCTGTTTCATGACTAAATGCCCCTATGTGCCTCCGCATCCCTGGGGAGTCGATTTCCCGCATCTGATGCTCCGGGCTAAAGCGGTAAAACACAAAAAAGGGGAAAGCCGGATACGCGACCGAATCCTTAGCTCCAATGCAAGCCTCGGCAAATTAGTCAGGATACCCATTGTTGCAGAGGCTGTCAATGCCGCCACGCGGAACGCGACCGGACGCCTTATTCTGGATAAAACACTCGGAATCCACCCCGAAGCGCATGTTCCGAACTATTATCGAAACACCTTGCGCAAACGGGTCGCGAGCGCTGGAGTAAACGAATCGGAGCGCGACGCTGAGTCGGAAACATTGGGTCGGGCCGCACTTTTTGTCACCTGTTACGGAAATTACAACGAACCGCAATTGGTCGAAGATCTGATCGCGGTATTCCGGCACAACCGGATCGGAATCACTCTAACCGCAAAAGAGCAATGCTGCGGCATGCCGAAACTGGAAATCGGTGATCTGGATTCGGTCGCGAAGTCCAAGGAGTTCAATATTCCGATACTCAAGCGATTGATTGAAGAGGATTTCGACATCATTGCCCCGGTGCCTTCCTGCGTTTTAATGTTCAAACAGGAGATCCCGCTCCTGTTTCCGGAAGACCAAGATGTTCAGGCGGTAAAAGGCCGGGTATTCGATCCCTTTGAATATTTGATGCTGCGGCACAAGGAAGGGAAGTTCGACACTCGTTTCAAAAACTCGCTGGGCAGGGTCACCTACCATGTTCCCTGCCATCAGCGGGTTCAGAATATCGGACTTAAGACGCGGGATGTGCTGGCGCTCGTGCCCGGAACATCCATTGAAATAATCGAACGCTGTTCCGGGCACGATGGGACTTATGGATTGAAAAGCGAAACCCACGAGATCGCGAAGAAAATTTGCAAGCCCGTGGCGAGCAAAATACAACAAAGCCGGGCCGATCACTTTGTGAGCGATTGCCCCCTGGCGACCCACCATATCGAAGTCTGCCTAGGAGAGGACCGCCAGACCGGGAAAAGCCCGTTCACGCTGCTACGCTATGCCTACGGGATTTGACAATGCAGAAGTTGACTCGTGAAGACCTGTATTCTCTCGAACAATACGCCGAAATGCGTTGGGATTTCCGCGCCCAGGCCATGGCGCATAAAAAAAGCCGGCAACTCCCGATCGGTCCGAATGCGACCCTGTATTTCGAAGACCGGGTCACAATTCACTATCAGATCCAGGAAATGCTCAGAATCGAGCGCATCTTCGAGAAACAGGGTATCGAAGCGGAACTTCAGACCTATAATCCATTGATACCGGACGGCGGCAATTTGAAAGCCACCTTCATGATCGAATTTGACGATCCGATCGAACGGCGGCGGCAACTAAAACAGATGCTGGGGATAGAGGGCCGGGTCTGGCTCCAGGTACACGGCCATGAATCGATCACCCCGTTTGCCGACGAGGACCTCGAACGCAGCACCGAAGACACGACCTCGGCGGTCCATTTTCTGCGCTTCGAACTGACCCCGGACGTGATAACCTCGCTCAAGCAGGGCGCTGGCATGAGTGCCGGTATCGACCACCCGGCCTATTCGTATGCGGTGAAGATCCCCGAGAACATTCGGGAGTCCTTGCTGAAGGATTTGGATTGACGACGCATTCCCTTGATATCCGACCTTTCTCGCTTTTTGTTGTAGCGACTCCATCCGGTCCGGGTGGATTTCAAGCCGTGGTATCCGTTCATACACTTGCGGGGTTGTTGCCAACCTGTCCGAATTGTTTGATGGATGCCCGAATTGATGTAGCATAGGTTCATGAACCAACCGGCACCCCGTTTAGCAACTTACCAGGATTTGTTCGATCTTCCCGATTATGTGATCGGTGAAATCCTGAACGGACAATTGATCACGCAGCCGCGGCCGGCGCCGAGACACGCGCGCTCCGCGTCGATTATCGGCGGGGAAATCATGGCGCCTTATGATCAGGGCCGGAGCGGGCCGGGCGGTTGGTGGATTTTGGACGAGCCGGAGTTGCATCTGGGCGCGAATATCTTGGTTCCCGATCTGGCCGGCTGGCGCAGGGAACGGATGCCGTATTTTCCCGACGAGGCTTATTTCAGTATCGCCCCTGATTGGATTTGCGAGGTGCTGTCGCCCGGAACCGCGCGCACCGACCGGGCCGTCAAGATGCCGATTTATGCCGGAGAATCCGTGCAATGGCTATGGTTGGTCGATCCGGATGTGCGGATTTTGGAGGTTTATCATTGGTTCGAAGGGCAATGGTTATTGGAACATACCTGGCAGAACAACGAGGTCGCCAAAGCGCCGCCCTTCGATGCAATCAGCATGAACATGAGCGATTTCTGGGCGCCGCAAGCGATCGTAACGACGACAATATCGTGAACAACCGCCCGTGGCTGTTTCATGTCTCCGCAACCTTGCGAGCTTCCGGCAGATCGACCACAATGCCAGTGCGCTTTAGTACTGAATTCGCGAGCCACCCTCTTGTCCGATTCGAACAAACTTTCAGTTTATATCATCGCCTGCAACGAGGCCGATAAAATTGTCGCGGCGATCCGCAGCGTGTCCTGGGCCGATGAAATTATTGTCGCGGATTCGGGGAGCACCGATGGCATGATTGAAAAAGCCGAGTCTCTCGGGGCCAGAGTCGTTCAGATCTCCTTCAAGGGTTTCGGCGAGCTTCGCAACCGGGCGATCGAACACTGCCAGCATCCCTGGATTTTCAGTCTGGATGCCGACGAGCGCTGTACACCGGAACTCGCCGAGGAAATCCTCGGAATTATCCACTCCGGCGATTCGAGCGATTCCTATCGGATTCCGCGAAGCAATTACTTCATGGGGCGCTGGATTCGGCATTCAGGTTGGTATCCGAATTATCGGCAGCCGCAATTGTTCAGAAAAGGCGCCATGCAATATACGCTGGAACCGGTTCATGAAGGCTTTGAATTGCTCACCGATCGCCCCGTCGGATATCTAAAAGCAGCGCTCTGGCAGGTGCCCTTCGCCAATCTGGATGAAGTGATCCATAAAGCCAACCGCTACTCGACACTGGGTGCGGATAGACTGGCCGAACACAACGTCAAACCCGGCATGGGCAGCGCATTGTTGCGGGGGCTGTGGTCCTTTTTCAAGCACTACATTTTAAAGCGCGGATTTCTGGACGGCTGGCCAGGATTCGTGATCGCTTTCGGGAACTTCGAAGGTACATTCTATAAAAATGCCAAGCTTTATTGCCGCAATTTAAAATGGGTACCCGTTGAGGAAGAAGCGCTTCGCAGGGATGTCCCGGGCTCCGGAGATGCCCCGCGCGCCGGACAGACAAGGACAGTAAATTCCGCGCATTCCGATCCTGCTTAGTTGCCGCGCTCGGTACCCCCAACCGAAACTACATTTTCGACTGAATGTAATTTTGCAGGCCAACCTTGCCAATCAATTCCAGTTGAGTTTCCAACCAGTCGATATGTTGTTCTTCGCTTTTCAGAATGCTTTCGAATAATTCGCGGGAGACGTAGTCGCTTGCCGATTCACTATAAGCGATCGCTTCCCTTAACAGGGGGCAGGCTTCCACTTCCAGCTTCAGGTCTAACCTGAGCATTTCCTGAACGTTTTCACCGATCATCAGCTTGCCGATTTCCTGCAGATTCGGTAAGCCTTCAAGAAACAGGATTCGCTCGACAAGCTTGTCGGCGTGTTTCATTTCATCGATCGATTCATGATAGATATGCTCGTCGAGATCACTCAGTCCCCAGTTCTTATACATTCTGGCATGCAAGAAATATTGATTGATTGCAGTCAGTTCATTAGTAAGGACTCGGTTAAGGTATTCGATGACTTTAGTGTCGCCTTTCATTGCTTGTTCCTGGAAACTCGGGTTAAGCGGCGCAGATGAAGTTGGGGCCGGATGAAATTCCGAGGAAAAAATTCATATGCCCATATTGCTCAGGGCCATCATGACATCATTCAGGATTCCGGTCAGTCTCGGGTGGGAGACCTCGAAATGGGTCAGTGTATCGGACAAGCCTGCGGTTAACGAATGATGGTACTCAAGGTCTTCCGGAAGTTCGAGCTTCTTTTCGAGATTCTGGATCAATGCTTCGAGTTTCCGTGTCGATTCCGGATCCAGATCAGATAGTTTGGAAACTTCACTGCGCAAAGCCGCCAGAGTTTCTTCGAGTTGTTCATTCATTCCAGATGCATCCCCTGTACAAAGTTTTGCGGGTATTCTAACAGTGAGGCGAGACTTTTGATATCAAATCGCCGTGTAAGTCCACCGATCCGGGAATCCTGTCTCGATCATTGAACTTCTGAAAATCTTTTTGCTCCGTGTTATAGTGGGAACCGCAATTATGAGATATAATGAGAATCATTCGTACTTGCTTGAAGATTCAAACTTACTAATGCGGATTGCGCGTGGATTTTTCGGAAACCGGCTCTTTCATATCGGTTTTTCTGTCGGCTGGGGGTTGATATGGTTGAAACTAATCACATAAATGTCCGTTCGTTTCCGCTCAGCATGGCTGTTGAGGGCGATCGAGTTCGCATCGTAATGCACCGCGGCGGGCAAGGCTTGGATAAACGACTCGCGTCGATGGGGCTGCACATCGACAGCACGATTGAAATTCTGCAACACATCGGCGGTTCTTTCGTGGTTGCGGTGAACGATATCCGCTTGGCTTTGGGCGCCGGGATGGCGCACAAGATCATGGTGGTGCCATTGTCGTACGAAGTTTCCTGATCCACTTCGGTGAAGCTGGGACATTCAAATAATAAGGTTCAAGCGTCCCGCTATCAGGGATTCCACTATCGGGGAGAGGTCGAAAATTGTCGGACAGTATTCAAAATATGAAAACCGGCGAATCCGGCCGAATTGTAGGTTTCGGGACCACGGCAAAAT
>JBOICY010000581.1:0-11307 GCA_050740335.1 Methylococcales bacterium
GATTCGTACGCCGAAAGATCTGGAGCAACTGAAAGACGCCGTCAAACGGGCCAGGAAAGAAAAAAAGGAATACTTCGATTATCCGCCGCTTGAAAAGCCGCTCGGTGTTCAGGAAGCTGAGATCATGATTCCTTTGCTCGAGGGAATCATAAACCTTAAAAACAAAGGCGACCCACCCCCGGTAGAACCAATCACCTCCACAAGGAAAGGGCTGGTGATAAAAAGCAATCTCGAAACTGCGGAATATACCGAAGGATTTTTAGGTTCCAAGCGGGCAAGCCGCCTCGCATTCGACAAAACCACCGAGGCTGGTCTGGAACTACCCGCGGCACTTCGAGGAGAATTGAAGGCTCATCAGTGCATCGGGGTCGCCTGGTTGCAGCATCTTTGGTACCACAGCCCGGCGGTTTACAGCGGGTGTGTAATGGCCGACGACATGGGCCTGGGCAAGACCTTGCAACTGTTGACCTTCATCGCGTGGTATCTGGAAAAACCCGAGGCTCTTCCGGTGTTGATCGTCGCCCCGGTCAGCCTGCTGGAAAACTGGCGGAACGAGATCCGAAAGTTCTTCACGCCGGGTTTCACGCGCGAGTTGACGCTGTATGGCAAAGCATTGGCCGAGAAAAAGCTGTCAAGAAACGCGATCGACGAACGCCTGCTTGAGGATGGCCTGACCAGTTTTCTGGCCGACGGCTGGCTCGGAGAAGCCAAATTGGTTCTGACGACTTATGAAACACTGCGCGATCTATCGATTTCGTTGGGAAGGCATTCCTGGGGGATCATGGTCTGTGACGAGGCGCAGAAGATCAAGACGCCGGGGACTCTGGTCACGGACGCTGCGAAAGCGCAAAGGGCCGCGTTCAAGATTGCCTGCACCGGCACGCCGGTCGAAAATTCGCTCACGGACTTATGGTGTCTGTTCGATTTCGTGCAGCCCGGACTGCTCGGGCCCCTGAACCGGTTCAGTCTGACCTACCGCCGTCCGATCGAAAACAGCAACGGCGGAGACCAACCAAACGAGGCGCTGGATAAACTGCGCGCCCTGATTGAACCACAGTTGCTCAGACGCACTAAACGCGAGGTCGCGAAAGATTTGCCGGCTAAATATGACGACAAGCATGAACACATCAAACAGAGAAATCGGATAGCCCTGAACGATTATCAACGCAGGCTGTACCGCGAAGCCATTGCGGATTACCAGATGAAGCGCGCGGTGTCCCGGGACTCGGCGCCACGCTCGAACCCGATTCTGACGGTCCTGCACCGGCTCCGCGCGATTTGCGCGGACCCCAGGCCGATCGGCCTGCAGCCGGACCTGAGGCTTTCGGTCGAGGAGTACCGGAGGCAATCGCCCAAGTTCAACTGGTTGATCGAGCGCTTGAATGAAGTGCGGGATCGCAATGAGAAGACCCTTATTTTCACCGAGTATCTGGATCTGCAAAGAGCCCTGCAACATTACCTGCGACTGTCGTACGGTCTGTCGCCGCGGATCATCAACGGGTCGGTCAGGAACAGCGACGAGGCCGCGGAAACGCGGCAGAAAATCATCGACCGGTTCCAGGCCGGTGACGGGTTCGATGTGTTGATTCTGTCGCCGAAAGCCGCGGGTTTCGGCCTCAATATCCAGGCCGCGAACCATGTCATTCACTATACGCGCCCGTGGAATCCCGCGGTGGAAGACCAGGCCACCGACCGCGCCTACCGGATCGGCCAGACCCGTGATGTGTATGTTTACTACCCAACGGTTCAGGCGGATGATCTTTTGACTTTCGAGGAAAAACTGGATGAGTTGCTGCGGCGGAAAAGAGACCTGGCCGGCGACATGTTGAACGGAACCCCGGTGGTCAGTCAGGATGAATTTGGTGTGCTGCTCCCCCCGGTAGACCCTGAACCGGCCGGATCGGACGAGCGAGTCGCTGCGGAACATCTGCCGCGGATTATCGGCCGTCCCTTCGAGGCGCTTTGCCTGGAATTGTGGATACGCCAGGGATACGATTGTTCGCTTACTCGGACTACCCGTGACGGAGGAATTGATATCGTTGCGACGAAAGGAAACAAGGGCTTATTGATTCAGTGTAAAAGTTCCGCAGCCGATAAAGGACTCGGCTGGGACGCGATCAAGGAAGTCGTGGCGGGCGCGGCCGCTTACGAACAACAGTTTCCGGCGGTCTTATTCAACAAAGTCGCCGTGACCAACCGTGTTTTTAATGACACCGCGATCCGCCAGGCGCAGATCAACGAAGTCGAACAAATTGACGCCTGGGTAATAAGCGAATGGCTGACCCGGTTTCCAATCCCGATGAAAAGCGTGGCGGTTAAATAATAGCCTTTGTTTCATTAAATTAATTTCAACGATTGCCGAAGCCATCGATCGACTATGGCACTAGCCCGACTTCAGCGATTCAGTCTAATATTTCCTGGAGTTTTATCGGGCGAGTAGCGCAAGTAATTGATAAGTAAAGGCGGAGTTTCCAAAAATGGTATAAAAGCGCCTGTAGTGAGCTATCCCAGTGACTTAACGGAAGAATTCGTAAAACTAACGGCATGTTTTTACGTGCCAAGAAGCGGTTTAAAGACGGTAAAGAACATGGTTACTGGAGTATTGTTGAGAATCGCCGGGTTCAGGGTGATGGGGTGGTTCAACGGCAAGTCCTCTATTTGGGAGGGATCAATGATAGCGAACAAGCCGCTTGGTGCTGAACGGTTCAGGTCTTCGAGGAAGGTGAAAACACACCGCGACAATTAGCCCTTTTTCGTGATGATCGAGAGGCACCCGCGCTTGACTGGGCAAGGTGGTCCGGATCAGGCTCGGTGAGTTGCAATTGCGCCATCCCCGCCAAGACAGGGCGCCTGTTGGTTAGCCTGTCAGTTGTGGGATCAGCTCGAATTGGATGATTTCCGGGGCGACAAACTGCCTCCGAGCCGTAAAGGAACGCGCTGGCTGAATGTCTTCAAGACGCTGGCGGGTTATCGGCTCATTGATCCTGGCAGTGAGTGGCGTCTGCATCGCCACGGCAGTATGATCAAAGTGCGATGGCAGATTGATTGGGTGAAGATTTTGGCTTGGTCCAGGCGGATAAACTGTATCGGTGCTTGGACAGGCTGGTGGTCCACAAAAAGGCTTTGTTTTCCGATCTGACCCAGCGTTGGCGGAGCTTGTTCGACGCCCATTTCGACGGGTTGCTGGTTGACCTCACCAGCACTTATTTTGAATGTGAGCCTGCGGCATCTGCAATTAAACGGGTTGGTTACAGCCGAGACAAACGGCCCGATTGCTTATAGGGGCAGTGATTGCGTTAATTGTCACCCCGGAGGGGTTTCCACTGACCTAGGCAAGGTGATGCCGGGAAACCCGAGTGACAAAACGACCTGATCGGAGTTTCTGAAGAAAATCGAAGACAAATACGGGCATTCGAATCGGACTTGGGTGAAGGATCGGGGCATCCCGACCGAAGAGACCCTTGCCGAAATGCATGCCGCCACGCCCAAGGTCCACTATTTGGTGGGAACACCCAAAGGACGCTTAACCCGGTTGGAGAAGGCATTCCTCCCTTTGCCAGGCAGTCTTCTGTGCGAGAGTCGCTTGACGTCAAGCTCTTGCACCGCCAAGAGGCAAGTTGTACGTGCTGGCCCGAAGTGCCGGCCGGACCCAAAAAGAACGCGCCATGCGGCGGCGGCGTCTGAAGAAACTCTGGAAACGCTTACAAGCACTTCAGCAACAGAACCTCACCCGCAACCAACTCCTGCTTGCCAAGTCGGGGCCGCCAAGAAAGAAGCGGGGCGCGCGTATTTCCTGGTCGATATGCACCTGCCGGAAAAAGACCAAGCTGTCACCCCGGAAACCTTTTCTTTTTCGCTGCGCCGCAAACAATTGCGGACTGTGCGACGCCGTGAAGGCCAGTACCTTATAGTATATTCCGGCTGAATCGCTGAAGTCGGGCTAGGCGTGCCCGACAACGGCCTGGTCGGCATGCCGACCCGCAACATCGTCCCGCTTTCCTTTCGCGGCAAGCAATCGGACAATGGCCGGAGCATCTGTAGATCCTGCCATCCCAAGAGGCTTAGCGATCACGTAACCTGGATATTCGGCGACGGACCGCGCAATGCCATCTCGTTGGATGCGCTCTATTCCAAAGTCAATGGCGCGCACGACACGCGTATCAATAAATGGAGCGCCGCCCGCGACAGCATGACCGATTTCAATAATAATTCACGCGGCGTACAGGGAGGCTGCATTTGCCAGCGATAATTTCGCGGCTTTCCTGCACACTTGTATCGAGCACGGCATTGGCCCGACATTTGGTCATTCTTCTCGAGGTCCCTTAATTGTTGTATCCTATACCGATCGAGGTGATGAAATAAGACCGATATCCGCTCGGGAAAGGTGTCCGAGGAAAATAGTTTGGTCAATATCAAAAAGATACCTAGTCGTAGTCATAGATCCCGACCTTTCGAAATCATTTCCAAACACGCAGGCCGTAAATGATGCTGTTCGTGAAGTGCTTGAGAATCGTAACCAGTTGTTAACCTAACGAATTGCTATAAACGAAAAAATTTCTCGCTTTTTTCAAACCGAAAGACATTCGTTGATCAAAAATCAACCGACCAGCACAACCCCCTTCCACAAAGGCGCCACAACAATATTCAGTCGGGCATGAGCATCCCGCAGTGCCTGTTCCGCTTGTTGCGCGTCCGGCGCAACCGCGAAGATAAACCCGAGATAACTCGATCCCTCAGGTAGGGGAACCAGTTCATAGCCTTCCCGGACCTGAATCACGAGTTCCTGGATGTAAGGAACCGCGACCGCGGCAGCGACTCCTTCGACCCGGCGTAAAACACCGGCTTTCGGGATCGGGATCATCAAGACTCCGGCCGCATCCGTCATTTCAGGCCTTTTCAGCGGTACACCCATCGCGTGACGCAGGACCAGTTCCTCGAGACTATAGCCGACACCGTAACGGAACAGCCGGCTGCACAATCCACCGATGGTCCGGGCGGCCAGTTCCAGAATCCAGACGCCCTGCGGGTTGATCCTGCATTCCGCGTGGATCGGCCCTTCGACGAGTCCGTAAGCCCGGCAGGCCTGTTCGACCTGGCTGTGCACCCGGTCACGGACCGGCTGCTCGAGCCGGGTCGGGGTGATGTAATAGGTTTCCTCGAAAAAAGGGCCGTCCAAGGGATCCGGTTTATCGAAAATCGCGAGTACATCGAGTTCCCCGTGCCGCAAGATTCCTTCCAAGGCAATCTCGAATCCGGGGATGAACGCTTCGACAAGAATATTCCGGCGTTCCGATTCGTCCACTGCTTCCGCGATAATAGCCTCGACCCTTCGAAGGGCGCTCAACAACTGATCGCTGTCGTCGCAGCGGATCACCCCGCGGCTTCCCGACATCGCGAGAGGCTTGACCACGCAGGGAAAGGGAATCCCCGTGATCTGAGGGTTCAGGGCTCGATCCAGACAGATGCACAGGAAATCGGGAACCTGGACCGAGGCCTTCTTGAGTGTCGCGCGAGCAAGGTCCTTGCGCCGGGCGATCCGTACGGCTTCAGGCCGGTTGTGGGCTAAGCCGAGGCGCTGGGCAACCAGGCTGGCCATCTCGGTAGTGCTGTCGTCGGTCGCGATTACACCGTGAAAGGAACCATTGCGCGCTTCTTTTTCGATGAATTCAAGAGACCTAAGCGGATCGTTTAAATCAATGTGCAAACCTTCGGCAACCGCGCTGACCATGGAATGGCGGCCTTCCGAAGCGATCAGGATATCGATGCCGATTGCCAGGGCGGATTCGATATAGGGCGCGGTTCGATAACTATCCTTCGGCGCGATCAAAAGGACTCGTGGCCTAATAACCACCGCCCCCGCAACCGGCGCATTTGCCGCTGCCGCCGACGCTCTGAAACGCATTTCTGAATACGAACGTGGAATTGAGCCCTTCGGTGACATAATCGATTTCGCATCCCGCGAGAAAACCCAGCGCGACCGGATCCACCAGGATCTTTAAGTTGCCGCAATCGAGCACGCTGTCAGTTTCGGTAATCTCTTCGGCGAAGGTCATGCTATAGGACATCCCACCGCAGCCGCCGCCTTGAACATAGATCCGGATCCCTTCGAAATTTTCTTCGGCGTCTTCGATCAGGCCGGCCAGCATGTCGCGTGCGGTTTCGGTCACATGGACATCGGTCTTGCTCAGGGATGCGGGATATTGCTGTGTAATGTTTTGCATAATTGTCAGGTATTGAGGCTAGTCTCAGTCAATGTAATAATACAACCTTAGCCACGATTTATCATCCGAAATTGTTGTGGAGAGCCTCATCGTGATGCGCCTGCGCGTAAACTATTTTTGCTGCAACACGGGCTACAACCCGCCGGATTGGACGTTCCACGAACCATCGCCCCCACGGTAATACCATGACCCGAACCGTTCACTGCCCGATTCTGAAACAGGAAGCCGAAGGCCTCGACCGCTCGCCCTATCCGGGCGCCCTCGGTACTCGTATTTATGAAAACATCTCGCGCGAAGGCTGGCTGCGCTGGCTCGAAAGGCTGACCACGATCATCAATGAAAACGGATTCAGCACGGCGGATTCGCAGTCGATCCGGATTATCGAACAGCATATGCTGGGTTTCCTGTTCGGAGAAGGCGATCTGGGCGGGCTGCCGCCGGGATTTGTGCCGCAGGGACAGAAGAAATAAGGAAACCGCCATCCTCCGCCGGCCGGGTCGGTATTGCGATCGGCTCGTTTTCGCGCGGGCTTGCCGAGAAAAAGTACCGGTTATGGGGACGGATGAGCCATTTTTGAGATGGCGTGTACGGCGCATGGCCACACATGCACTGATCGCATTTCTGGCGATGCCCGGCATGGTGGCTTTCGCGATTCCAGTTGCGTGGCTTTGGCACACCGTTAACTTTGAGCCGGCCCACCCGTTCGGGTTGATACTGCTTGCCTTCGGACTCGTGGCCTTGCTTTCGTGTATCCGGCACTTCTTCGTTTCGGGCAGGGGAACGCTCGCTCCGTGGGCGCCACCCGAGAATCTCGTTACGGTTGGTTTGTACCGGTACAGCCGCAACCCGATGTATCTATCCGTTGCGGCGGTACTGCTCGGCTGGGTCTTATCGTTTGGCTCGATAGTCCTGCTGGCGTACGCAATTGTCACCCTCGTCGCATTCCATCTGCAAGTCGTTTTGCACGAAGAGCCCGGGCTGGCCAGAACCTACGGCAGGGAGTGGGAACAGTATGCGAGCCGCGTACCCAGATGGCTCAAATTGACAACCTGAAGATTCACGATCTCCGTGAGTCGAAGATCGGCGGGTACGCGCTGATCGCCCTTCAATCCGCGGTAGCGCCGATTCTGCTCGTCGTAGCCTTCGGCGCGGGGCATCGCCGAAAACGTTCGGCGATTCGCCCGGCTGCACGCAGCCCAATTTGACGCGGCGGTCATCCAAGCCACGGTTGGCGGCCTTTGCGGTCGGAGCCGAACCCAGATAGATGGTGCGGGCCACGCGGCGGCAGGCGGAAAATTTATCCAGATTCGCCACTTCACCGTCGATGCGGAGTGGCAGCGAGTTCGACCCGTCCACGTCCTTGCCGATCACCGGCACCCAGTTATCGGACAAATAGCGGGTCAATTCGAATTACACTCTGGGTGCGTCGATCGGAATATTCGCCGGCAGGATGAGCGGGCCGCGGTCGCCGCGTTCCCATAGGCTGTGAATGACCGCCGCCATCAAGCGCAGCACGCCGCGCGTGCGCTGGAATTTCACCAAGGCCGACCAGTCCGAATAAAGCCGGTCGAAGATTTCGGGATGGATGGGATAGACAGCCTTCAAGCGCTTTTCGTAATCCCCTTCCCGGCTTTCGGGGGGAAACTCCTGGTGCTGGGTGCGGTACAGGTCAAAAAACGTTTTCGCCGTGGTGTCGCGGCCGATATATTGAGTTTGCTCCACCAGCGGCTCGAACAGGCGGCGGCGCACCTTGGGTGCTTGGTTGATGCCGGCTTCCTGTAACACCGGCTCCAGCCCTGTCAGATCGGCCAGAGGCGTGGCCGAAAACAGGTGATAGAGCGCCAGTATGGAATGGGTCTTGCCGCCGCCGAAGTTGGTCTGCAATTGCACGACAGGGTCACCGCCAGAACCGGACAAGCGGCAAAGCGCGCCGGCCAGAAGATGCTTCAAGCTTTCGGTGAGAAAGGTGCGGCGGAAGAATTCGACCGGGTTACGGTACTCGTCCGATCCCTAGCCCAGATGCACCCGCCAGAGGTCGGCGGCGAATTCGGCCCGCTGGTACTTGCCGGAAGCCACGTCGCGGTGCGGATTGACCACCTGGCGCCAGGGTTTCAGACCGGCGACGATCTCCGCCTGAGTCTCGATGGCGGTCCCGGCGGACTTGCGCTTTTCCGTGCGCACTTGTTCATCGAAACGTACGCGCAGCAGCTCGAACTTGCGCTTTTCGATGTCGTCAGCCTCGCGCGCGGAAACGGCCGTCAGCAACCGCCCGGCGCTGTCGAGCGCGCGGTAGGCATCATCGCTGTTGAAGGTTTTCTGATGCGCCCAGCGGTTGCGGAAATCACGCAGTTCGCTGACCAGGCTGCGCTCGGCGTTGCCCAAAGTCTGACGAAATACATCGTTCCAGCCATTCCACATGAGCTTGAGCAAAGCGGCCACTTCGCAATCGGCTGCCCCAATAGATTCCGGTCGTCGCTGACAAAACCAAGAGCCTCGCCGAGCGCGCGGTCCCGGTAAAGATTCTTGAGTTCCCGCTCGATGAACGGCGCGAGGCCCGTCCGCAACAGGTCCAGCCCCTTACCGACCCGCTCATGATTCGTCAAAGCCATAGAATCAGGGATTTAGGGTAAGCCATTCAGCGGGTGTGTGGATAGGTAGCACTGCGGCGGCACGATTTTTCAACTCCACGTCCAGGGTCACCAAGATGCTATCGGTGTGCTCGGCTGTGGCCACATACACGGCGTCGGCGCCTCTCAAGAACAACTGGGTGGCCAAGCGTGCGGCGTCCCGGCTGGCATTACGGCCCAGGGGGTGCAACACCAACCCGAAGGTCGCCAGCATTTTCTGCCCGGAGCGCATGCCCAAGCCTGCATCCCGCGTTTTGCGGGCAATGGCGGCGCTGACCTCGATCACGGACAGAAACGGCTGATGGAAAATCGCTCCCGCTTTCATCGCCCGCAGAAGAAACTCACGGCAATCGGTATGGAACGGCTCGGATTCGTCTTCCGCCGCCACCCAAATGCTGGCGTCCACGGTCAACATCAGCGCCGGTCGGCCAGAAGAATTTCAACGGCGCTGCGTGGGTCTACCGATTTTTCCGCAACCTCACGCCCAACCGCCTGCCACTCCCGCAGCCACGCCTCCGCCAGTTGCCGGCGCGTCTCGTCATCACCCGAAAGGGGCGCATTCACCACAAGCGGAGTCTCCTCGCCCGCTTCGCGTACCCATTTCTCGAACAGGCTGATCGCCACATCCTTCACTTTACTGCCCTTCAACGCGGCTTTGGCCTTGACCTGGCGGTAAAGATCGTCGGGAATATCGATAGTCGCTTTCATAATAGCAGGATAGCCGTATACCCGTATTCCTGTCAATCCGGATAACAGGTGATTATCAAAGCAGTCGCTGTTGTACCGGTTGGGATGGCCAGTCCTGGGCCAACCGCGCGATCTCGGGCCAACTGGTAACCAGGGCGTTGCAGGCCAGGGCATCCTGGGCGCGCTTGCGGCGTTCGCTGAGGGTGAACAGGCGATAGGCAAGATCGCGCGCGGCTTCGGCTTTGTCGGCGCTGACCGCGCGTACCGCCGCCAGCAACCGGGCGGTCTGGGTTTCTCCGCCGTCCAGGACGCGGATCAGTTGATGGACGATTTCCCGGATGGTTAACCGGGCATCCCGCGCCGGGTCCCAGTCGGAGGGCAGTTCCGCCGGGGTCAACAGACGCAACTTGCCGCCCTTGGCGCAGAGAATGCCGGCTTCCACCATGCCGGAGAAGCCGGTGTTCTTCGCGGTGCACAAGGTTTCCGCGATGCCGTAGGGGCCTTCGGCAAAGCCGCTCTGGTTGAACCAGGCGACCGCCCAGCGGGTATCGGCGTCGAACTCGCCTTCCTGTTCGGCCAGTACTTCGTCCAGGGTCTGGTTGACCAACGCCAGCGCGGTGCGCACGATCATCGCGGAGCCGGCGTTTTCCAAGACCTTCGCGTAGCGGCTGAATACCGCCATGTCCGGCCCGATGGCGGCTTGGGCCAAATATGTCCTCACTGCATCCGCAGAAGCCTTTGCTTCGGTAGGCGGCAAACTCGCGCTCCCCGCATCCGCTAAAACCTTCTCCCGTGCCTCGCCCACCAAATCGCAAAATGTGATCGGCACCACCAGTTGCCGGGTGGTGAACAAGTGGCGGTGCTTGGTCATGCCATAGTTCTGCACGCGGAAACCGAGTGCTTCTTTCGACAGATCGGTATCCGGCAATCATCCGGCGGTTCGGCGTTTGAAGAGATGCGGTTTACAGGGATTTCAGATCCAGGTCTTCTGCCTTCGTATAGGACGACCGCGTCTGGTCCCGCGCTTCACAACGCAGCAGATGTCTTAGCCACGCCTGTTGCGTGGACGTTATGGATTCGGGAGAGTGTTCACATATAGCTAGATAACTGATAAACTGCCCCCACAACAACACATGGGGGAAGCGGCAATGATTGTGTGCAAGCGATGTGGCGGCGATGGCGCGGTGAAGAACGGCATAGTGCGCGGACAACAGCGCGATCGGTGCCGAACGTGCGCGTACAATTTTATCGCGGGTGATCGGCGCGTGGACGATGAATTAATCGTCAAAAAGGCTCTGGCGGTTATCCTCTATTCGCTTGGCAAAGCTTCCTTCAACAGGTTGGGGCATATTTTTGGCGTGTCGCGCTCTCTGACCTATCGCGGCAGATTAAATCGGAGGTAAGAGAAAACGGCTGTGCCGCCCGTTTCCGGCAGCATCACCGAGATGGAGTTCGACGAAATGTGGCATTTCATTGGGTCAAAAAAAACAAAAAATCGATCATCAAAGCGGTGGATCGTAGCACAGGGCGAACTGTGGCCTGGGTTCTCGGTAGTCCTGATACTGCAACCTTCCGGAAGCTCTACGACAAAGTCAAACACCTGACCGGCTGCATATTTTATACGGACGATTGGGATGCTTTTGCTAGAGTTCTTCCTCCTGAACGTCACATTATCGGCAAGGCGCACACCGTCGCCATCGAGCGCGACAACAGCAATACCCGCCATCACCTCGGTCGCATGACTCGCCGCACAAAAGTCGTTTCAAAGAAAG
>JBOICY010000582.1:0-2373 GCA_050740335.1 Methylococcales bacterium
GAAGGCACGCTGTTCCCGTGGACGATGAGCGATTTCTCGCTCATGGATGCGATCGAATGCGGCATCGTCAAACTGCCGCGGGTTCCTGTCGCCGATAACGTACCCGGCGGTGAAATGCCGAAGTTCCGGAATCTCTGGGAGTACATCCGCACCCGGATGCCGAAAAAGGGGCGCGGTCAAGCGAAAGTCCTCGATCCGCTCAGCATCCCCGTGGAACTGCAAACCGCGCTGGAGGCCCTTTACGGGCATTACGAGAAAACCTACAACCTCTGGCAGCAAAGCCATATCACAATCCCGCCGTGTTTTATCGTGGTCTGCAACAACACCAGCACGTCCAAGCTGGTCTACGACTATATTGCAGGCTTTCACCGCGCGAACGAAGACAGCTCGACCACGCTCGAAAACGGCCGGCTTCCCCTGTTCCGCAACTTCGACGAGCATGGCAACCCGCTCGCGCGCCCGCGCACGCTGCTGATCGACAGCGAGCAGCTCGAATCCGGGGACGCGCTGGACAGCAACTTCCGCAACATGGCCTCCGACGAGATCGACCGTTTCCGCCGCGAGATCGTCGAACGCACCGGCGACCTGCGCCAGGCGGAAAACCTGAGCGATCAGGAATTGCTGCGCGAAGTCATGAACACCGTCGGCAAGGAAGGCCGGCTCGGAGAATCGATCCGCTGCGTGGTCTCGGTATCGATGCTGACCGAAGGCTGGGACGCGAATACCGTGACCCACGTGCTCGGCGTGCGCGCGTTCGGCACCCAGTTGCTGTGCGAGCAGGTGATCGGGCGTGCGCTGCGGCGTCAGTCCTATGATCTGAACGAGGAAAACCGCTTCAATGTCGAGTATGCGGACGTCTTGGGCATCCCCTTCGATTTCACGGCCAAACCGGTCGTGGCGCCGCCGCAAAAACCGCGCGAAACGATTCAGGTCAAAGCCGTACGGCCGGAACGCGACGCGCTGGAAATCACATTCCCGCGTGTGCAGGGCTATCGTGTCGAGTTGCCACAAGAGCGGCTGACCGCTGAGTTCAATGACGACTCGATTTTGGAACTCACGCCCGACCTGGTCGGCCCTTCAGTCACGCAAAACGCCGGCATCATCGGTGAATCGGTCGATCTGAATCTCATCCACACCGGCGACTTACGCCAATCGACGCTGTTATTCCATCTGACCCGCCGTCTGCTCTACACCAAATGGCGCGATCCGGGCGAAGAAGCGAAGCTCCACCTTTTCGGCCAACTGAAACGCATCACCCGGCAATGGCTGGATTGTTGCCTTGTTTGCACGGGCGGAACCTACCCGGCGCAGCTCCTGTACCAGGAACTGGCGGACATGGCCTGCGAGCGCATCACCACCGGCATCACCCGCGCGCTGGTCGGGACGCGCCCGATCAAGGCCGTGCTCGATCCCTACAACCCGGCAGGTTCCACGATCCATGTCAATTTCAACACCTCCAAAACCGAGCGCTGGGAAACCGCCGCGAATCGCTGTCATATCAACTGGGTGATCCTCGACAGCGAATGGGAAGCCGAATTCTGCCGCGTCGCGGAAAAGCATCCGAAGGTAAAAGCCTACGTGAAAAATCACAGTCTCGGATTGGAAGTACCCTACCGCTACGGTTCGGAAATGCGCAAATACCGGCCCGATTTCATTGTGCACGTGGATGACGGCCACGCAGAGGACGACCTGTTGAACCTGATCGTCGAAATCAAAGGCTACCGGCGCGAAGACGCCAAGGAAAAGAAATCCACGATGGACACCTACTGGGTGCCCGGAGTCAATAACCTTAAACAATACGGCCGCTGGGCCTGTGCCGAATTTACCGAGGTCTATCGGATCGAAGCGGACTTCGAAGTCAGGGTCGAGGCGGAATTCAACCGGATGATCGAAGAAATCGCGTAGTGACGCCCAAAAATTCCTTTCCGCTTCATATGACAGGAGTACACTTTTGGGATTGCGTACACGAATCAATAGAGTCTAGTCTCATGAAAAATATAACGTTGAGCGCCGATGAAAGCCTGATCGAAGCCGCACGCGAAGCCGCACGCGAAGCCGCCCGCGCGGAACACACCACCCTGAACGAACAATTCCGCCGCTGGCTGGAGGAATATCTGAGGAGCAAGCAAGCGGAGGAAGCGATGGCGGTCATACGGGAACTGCGCGGCAAATTACGTACCGGCGGACGAAAATTTACACGGGATGAACTAAATGAGCGTTGATTCTATTGCCCCGTTTATAACGTAAGGACATGCAGCACCGTAATGGCCGCGACAAGTACTATTAACGTCAAAAGATCAGCATGTTAAAAAGTTACGAAGTTACCCTGGACCATGGCCGAGTAAAATGGCTTTCCGAGCAACCCGATATCGA
>JBOICY010000583.1:0-12912 GCA_050740335.1 Methylococcales bacterium
ATTTAAAGGAAAATGGGGTAACAATCTGGGATGATTGGGCGGATAAAAACGGCGAACTCGGTAGAATATACGGTAGTCAATGGCGAGACTGGAAATCATCCGACGGGAGGTCGATCGACCAACTAACGTCGATAATTGAGCAAATTCGAACGGAACCGCATTCCAGGAGGTTGGTCGTTAACTCCTGGAATGCCGGTGAGGTGGACTCAATGGCCTTACCGCCCTGCCACTATGCCTATCAATTCTCCATCATCGATAATAGCTTATCCTGTATCTTCAACATGCGATCAGTCGATGTATTTCTTGGCTTACCCTTTAACATAGCGAGTTATGCTTTACTAACCGCAATGGTTGCTCATCAGTGCGATCTGGAGCCTTCGGAAATTATTTGGACAGGAGGGGACGTTCATCTTTATAAGAACCACATTGATCAAGCGAAAATTCAACTATGCAGAGTGCCTTACAAATTACCGGAACTTCTTATAAAAAGAAGACCAACCGATATATTTTCTTACCGGTACGACGATTTTGTTATTAATGGATACCAATATCATCCATCCATTTCGGCACCCATCGCTGTATAATAGTAAACTGGTTCCACGTGAAACATTATTTATAAGCTGGAGATAGATTCGTTCCCTCCATTCTCTCAATGAAAATCTCGATAATCGCCGCTGTTTCGTCCAATTACGTCATTGGTTTCCGAAACCATCTTCCTTGGCACCTACCTGAAGATTTGAGGAATTTCAAGCGATTGACTATGGGTAAACCGATCTTGATGGGTCGCAGAACGTTCGAATCATTGGGTCGGGTATTACCCGGCAGGGTCAATATCGTTGTTACACGAAACCCGAACTATAGACCGCCAGGTTGTCGCGTTTTCTCGAATATAGCCGATGCGTTACAGACATTTGCCGATTGTCCGGAAATGGTGGTGATCGGCGGGGCTTCTTTCTATGAACAAATGCTACCCTTCGCAGATACGCTGTATCTGACCGTAATAGACCATATTTTTTATGGCGATGCTCATTTTCCCTGGTTTGATACTACTGGATGGATCGAACTTTCAAGACAAACTTACAAACAAGAGACAGAGCCTTATCTAAATTTCAGTTTCCTGGTTTACAGAAAAATTAATATTGAACCATATCGAGACCGTTTAGCGACCTTGATCTTTCCAGAAAATACCTTCTCGAACCAATAAGCAAGTCCTTCAGTTTTGAACCGTGGCCTAGGAAAGCTGCTTAATCCGATCCAGGCTCTTTTCCACATTCACATTTAACCTGAATATATTCCTTGCGGTTCCCGTCCAGTCTCAAGGCAGTCAACTGACCACCCCAAAGGCAACCGGTATCGAGATTATAGATCCCCTTTCTGTTCGTTATTCCCAAAGTGGACCAATGACCAAATACAATATTCAGACTTCTACTCCTTCGTTCCGAATGGTCAAACCACGGCACAAGTTCCTCTGGCTGTGAACCCGGACTTCCTTTATATTGCGTATCGATAGAGCCGTCCTTTGTACAATATCGCATCCTTGTAAAAGCATTCACGATGAAACGGATCATCGACCATTTATCCAATCGATCGCCCCACCTTCCGGGTGTATCCCCGTACATCTGATCGAAAAATGCACCGATTCCGCCCAAGTCTAACAAAACGCTTTCCACCCTTTTTGCGCAATCACACGCTAGTGCTAGATCCCATTGCGGGGCTAAACCGGCATGAACCAAGCAATAATTTTCTTCGTAGTGCAAAAATGGACGCTGCCTTAACCAATTCAGCAGTTCATCACAGTCCTCCGAACCGAGAATTGTATCCAGCGTATCGTGTCTATGTGGCTTTCTGCTTCCATAATAGCAAGCCAAGAGATGCAAGTCATGATTACCTAATACGACCGTTGCAGTATCGCCAAGACTTTTTATATATCTTAATGTTTCCAATGACTTAAACCCACGGTTAACGAGATCCCCGGTAAACCATAAGCGGTCAATAACTGGTTTAAAATTGATTTTATCCAAAAGACATTCCAGTTCATAAAAACATCCTTGAACATCGCCGATCGCGTAAATGGCCATAATCACAGTAATGACGAAAATCCTGGTTTGATCTAAGCTTTCTGGGAAACTTACTCTCTTCATTTAGAGACAAATCAGCTAGACATCCTCCATCATCGAAAATCATCTGGTAAACGGAAACAGAATAATTGTTAACTATTGCGCCGATCTTACTCTCTCACGTGGCAATGGGTCTACTGATCTGATCGATACTCTAGTCTAAGGCTAAGCACCCATTTAAAATGTTCACTTATGATCTAAACGAATTTTTTAATCAAGAGAGTCGGAAATTGCACCTACATATCCTCGGAATATGCGGTACTTTCATGGGCGGTATCGCGTTATTGGCTAAGCAGTTGGGCTACGACGTCAGCGGTTCCGATCAGAACGTTTACCCACCGATGAACACGCAGCTCGAAAATCACGGGATTCGGTTATATTCTGGTTATCAGGCCGGAAATCTTCTACCGACACCGGACCTGGTTGTGATCGGGAACGCACTTTCGAGAGGGAATGAAGAAGTGGAATCCGTATTAAACAGCGGACTTCCTTATGTCTCCGGGCCTCAGTGGCTGGGCGAGCAATTATTAAATAAGCGTTGGGTTCTAGCGGTCGCCGGTACCCACGGAAAGACAACCTGCAGTAGCATGCTTGCCTGGATACTCGAACAAGCCGGGCAAGAACCAGGATTTTTGATTGGTGGGATACCGCTTAATTTCAATGTATCCGCTCGTCTCGGCGGGTCGCAATTCTTCGTCGTCGAAGCCGATGAATACGACACGGCTTTTTTCGACAAACGGTCAAAATTTGTTCACTACCGTCCGCGTACTGCCGTGCTGAATAATCTGGAGTTTGATCATGCCGATATTTTTCCAGACCTAGATGCCATTCAACGGCAATTTCATCATCTGATTCGAACCATTCCGGGCAACGGTCTGATTATAAGACCGGTTCTGGAGCCCAATCTCGACAATGTATTGGAACGCGGCTGTTGGACTCCGGTGGAAACAACCATAACCACACCCACACCCCACGAGTCGATATCCGGGGATGCCGACTGGACCGCAATAATGAGAAAGAACGATGCAGCGTTGTTTGACGTACTCTATCGAAACCGGTTGATCGGCTGTGTCGAATGGGAATTAACGGGCCGCCACAATGTAAATAATGCACTTTCTGCGCTGGCGGCTGCTCACCATGCGGGGATCGATCCAGCCATTTCGATCAAGGCGCTTGCCTGTTTCAAGAATGTAAAACGGCGAATGGAGATTCGCTCGGTGGTGAACGGAGTGACGATTTATGATGACTTTGCTCACCACCCGACTGCTATTTCGACCACGCTGGAAGGATTGAGAGCGCATGTCGGTAGCGAGCGAATAATTGCGGTTATTGAACCACGCTCGAATACCATGCGCTCAGGACTTCATATGGACAAGATTCCAGAAGCACTCAAGAATGCAGATCTCGCGCTCGTCTATCAATCTCCGGAATTGCAATGGCCGGTTCACGAGATCGAAGGAAAATCCAAGAATATCCAGGTACTTAAAAGCATTGAAGGGATCCTCGAAAAGTTGAAATCGGAAGCTCGTTCCGGAGACCATTTGGTGTTTATGAGTAATGGTAGTTTTTCCGGGATCTATCAGAAAATCGAGAACGTGCTTCAAGCTATTTCATAAAAATGGGTCGTACCGTGCTAGACTCGTCGTAAGCACCAGTCCAACGCTCTGTCCGGCAAGATCCTGCGCAGGCCGGCAAACAAATAGGTCGGAAAAGTCACATAGTAACGAATTTTCGGTCTTGGTGATTCCAATGCCAGAATAACTTTTTCGAGCACCGCCTCCGGGGGCAGAGTAAAGGGTACCGCGGCACCTTCATGAGTCAGGCGTTCTTCCATCGATTTATAGATTTCCCGGTAGGGGCTGGATTCGGCGCGAATATTTGTTTTGTACAATTCAAAGGAGTTTTCCCTAAATTTGCTCAGGATTGGCCCTGGTTCTATCAGTACAATTTTGATATTGGTGCCGTACAACTCCATTCGCAAGGTGTCGGCAATACCCTCCAGTGCGAATTTCGAAGCGTTGTAAGCCCCTCGAAAAGTAAGGGCCACAAAGCCAAGCACGGAACTATTAAATAGAATTCTTCCATATCCCTGCTTGCGCATCGCTCGCAAAACCAGATTGGTGAGTTCATGGGTTCCAAAAAAATTTGTCTCGAACTGGTTACGCAATACGTCGCGCGAAAGATCTTCGACCGCACCAGGTTGTCCGAATGCCGCGTTATTGAAAAGGGCATCCAGTTTTCCGCCAGTCCTGTCGAATACGATGTCAACAGCCTGTTGGATACTGTTACTGTCCGCCAGATCCAGCCGAAGCGCTTCGAAGTCTTGTCTAATTAATTGCCTGACATCTGATTCTTTTCTCGCGCTTGCGAATACACGGTATCCTCGTTTCCGGAGACCGATCGCGGTAACTCTCCCGATTCCGCTCGAACATCCAGTAATCAATACCGAGCCTTTAGAATTCAGGCTGTCCATCGGATTTGATCAGGCTTTTGGCAGCGTTACGCCGCGCTGTCCCTGATATTTTCCTCCACGGTCTTTGTAGGAAACGGAACACGTTTCATCGGCTCCCAAAAACAATACCTGGGCCACACCTTCATGGGCGTAAATTTTCGCGGGCAATGGCGTGGTATTGGAAAACTCCAGGGTAACGTGCCCTTCCCACTCGGGTTCCAGAGGAGTCACATTGACAATGATCCCGCATCGGGCATAAGTCGATTTACCCAGGCAGATCGTCAGAACTTCGCGCGGAATCCGAAAATATTCAACCGTTCGCGCCAATGCGAAAGAATTTGGCGGAATGATGCAAATATCGGACTTCAGGTCTACGAAACTTTGATTATCGAAGTTTTTCGGATCGACCACCGCCGAATTGATGTTTGTGAAAATCTTGAATTCATCGGAACAACGAATGTCATATCCGTAGCTCGAAGTACCATAGGATATCACCCGACCACGCTTTGATTCGCTGACTTGGTTAGGTTCAAAGGGGCTGATCATCCGGTGTTCTTCGGCCATTCTCCGGATCCAAAGGTCCGATTTAATACTCATTATCAATTATTTTTCAGTACGATATGGGGAAACAATCCACGTTGATCCTTTTTTCGCAACGCAAGCTTGGCAGCCATTGTTCTGGCAATTTCCTGGTAAATCCCGGCGATCTGACTACCGGGTGCCGCGACCACGGTCGGGTGGCCTGAATCCGCGTTTTTCCGAATCTCGATATCGAGCGGCAGGGAACCGAGCAAATCGACTCCTTGCCTTTTCGCCATGGCCTCCCCGCCTCCGCTGCCGAATATGGCTTCCTCGTGACCGCATTGGCTGCAGATATGGGTGCTCATATTTTCCACTATGCCGAGTACTGGAACTTCGACTCTCTGAAACATTCTCAATCCTTTTTGTGCATCCAGTAAGGAAATATCCTGGGGTGTAGTAATAATTACAGCACCACTGACTGGAATCTGTTGGGACAAGGTCAGTTGAATATCGCCGGTTCCGGGCGGCAGGTCAACGATCAGGTAATCGAGCCCCGTCCAGCGCGTGTTGTTCAGTAATTGCTGTAAGGCGTTGGTGACCATCGGTCCGCGCCAGATCATCGGGGTATCCTCATCAATCAGGTATCCGATCGAAATCGATTGGATCCCGAACGCGACTTTCGGTTCCATGGTCTTGCCGTCCAGGCTTTCCGGATTTCCGGACAAACCGAGCATCATTGGCTGACTGGGTCCATAAATATCCGCATCCAATATTCCAACCTTTGCGCCGTCTTCGGACAACGCGAGCGCAATATTGACAGCGGTTGTCGACTTGCCGACCCCACCTTTACCGGAAGCAATTGCAATAATATTTTTCACATTCGGCATGGGTTTTAAGTTTTTCTGGACCGCGTGGGGAACGATCTCCGAACTGATTTCGAGATCCGCGGAACCGATTCCTGGAACCTTAAGCAGTCGGTCTTTCAATTGTTTCGTGAGGGTTTCAAGATAGCCTTTGGCTGGATAGCCGAGCACCAGCCTGACGCGTGCGTGAGTGCCGTCAATTTCAATTTTCTTAACCGTTTTAGCCGAAACCAGATCCTGGCCCATATAGGGGTCGATCCATGCGCCAAGAACATTTTCGATTGCTGTTTTCGTGTTAGCCATGCAACTGGAAAAAAATTAGGATGTCTCCCTCAGACCGATTCAATCGACCGAATGTCATTCCTTTGAATGATTTTGCCGCTTATTGTACACAACTTTGTAAGTATACAGGGTCGTACTCATCCGGGCCGAAATTACACTTATTTGATGTCTCGCTCAATGAGCACGTCCGAAATTCTACAAAATCAGACAAACAGACTTATAATTCTATGGGACAATATAGGGTTAATTTTTTATGCCCTTTTTTCTCTACGGTAAATGAACAAACGCTTGGAAAGAAAAATACTGGTAACCAGTGCGCTTCCGTATGCGAACGGTCCGATTCACCTGGGTCATTTGGTTGAATACATACAGACCGATATCTGGGTACGCTTTCAGAAGCAGCGAGGTGTTACCTGTTATTATGTATGCGCGGACGATACCCACGGGACGGCGATCATGCTGAAAGCCCAGGAAGAGGGGATCGAACCCGAACAGCTGATCGAGCACGTTGCCGAAGAACATCAAGCAGATTTTTCGGATTTCGGTGTCGCTTTTGACCATTATCACAGCACTCATTCCGAGGAAAACCGTAGCTATTCGACCTTGCTTTACAAAAGACTTCGTGAACAGGGTTATATTGTATCGCGCACCATAACCCAGGCTTTTGATCCGGTGAAGAAAATGTTTCTACCGGACCGTTTTATCAAGGGCGAATGCCCGCGTTGTGGTGCGAAAGACCAATACGGTGATAATTGCGAAGTCTGCAGCGCGACCTATTCAGCTACCGAACTTAAGAATCCCGTTTCCGTGGTTTCCGGAGAAAAGCCGGTTGCCAAAGATTCTTTACATTACTTTTTCGATCTTCCTGCATTTAAACAAATGCTGAACGAATGGACCCAGGCCGGGCATTTACAACCTGAAGTGACCAACAAAATGGGTGAATGGCTGAGCGGAGACCTGCAGCAATGGGATATTTCGAGGGACTCGCCCTACTTCGGTTTCGAGATACCGGACGCACCAGGCAAGTATTTTTACGTTTGGTTGGACGCTCCTATCGGTTATATGGCCAGCTTCAAGGCGCTCTGTGAGAAGCGGGCGCTCGATTTCGATGCGTTCTGGAGAGAGGGGAGCGACGCGGAGCTGGTTCACTTCATCGGTAAAGATATCATTTATTTCCACTCGCTGTTTTGGCCTGCCATGTTAACCGGTTCCGGATTCAGAAAGCCCTCGGCGATCCATGCCCATGGTTTTCTGACCGTTAACGGTCAGAAAATGTCGAAATCCAGGGGTACCTTCATCAAAGCACGGACTTATCTGGATCACCTGAACCCAGAATATCTACGCTACTATTTCGCGGCAAAGCTCGGCAATGGCATTGACGATATCGACCTGAATTTCGATGATTTTTCCACGCGAGTAAATTCCGACTTGGTTGGCAAGGTGGTCAATATTGCCAGCCGATGCGCCGGCTTTCTTAGCAGGCATTTTGACAATCTGCTTTCCGGACGTTGTGAAGATCCCGATCTGTATCAGGAATTCATCGGTCTGAATACGCAGATCGCAGGATATTTCGAGAACCGGGAATTTGGCAAGGCGATGCGCGAAATCATGCTCCTCGCCGACCGGGCGAACCGGTATATCGACGAGAAAAAACCCTGGCTGATCGCGAAACAGGAGAATAGCGATCGCGAACTCCACGATATCTGCAGTTTCGGTATCAACTTATTTCGTCTGTTGATCGCCTATCTGAAACCTGTATTGCCGGTTGTCGCAGAAAACGCGGAAAATTTTCTGAATTGTGATCATCCCGCCTGGCCAGATAATATGCAACCTTTGACCGATCACAAAATATCCGAATACAAGCCATTGATGACCCGTATCGAAAAATCCGCTATCGACGCCATGCTCGAAGCATCGAAAGAAAATCTGCAAGGTATAAAATCGACGGTTCCGACCAATAGTTTTGGGGTGATCGAGCCGATAGCAGAAACGATTGAATTCGCGGATTTTGCAAAAATTGATCTGCGAATCGCGCGCATACTGAAAGCCACGTCGGTCGAAGGAGCGGATAAGCTGTTGCGGCTCACGGTCGATCTGGGTTCGGAGACACGCGATATTTTTGCAGGAATCAAATCGGCCTATACACCGGAACAGCTCGAAAACCGATTGACTGTCGTGGTCGCCAATTTGCAACCGAGAAAAATGCGCTTCGGGATATCCGAAGGCATGGTTCTCGCGGCGGGTCCGGGAGGCAAGGATATCTGGATCCTTCACCCGGACTCGGGCGCCGAGCCGGGGATGAAGGTCAAATAGAAAGAATTTGAGTGTCCGCGAGCCTTTGGTGCTCGTTAAAGGCTCGCCGAAATTCAGCAATTACAATCTACAGTAATCGTAACTATTCAGCGAGATTCAATTTAGCTATCTTATTCACCACAGAGAGCACAAAGATCACGAAGAGCCGGCTCATTCGGGACTGATCAGAAAATCTGTAATGAGGCTGTAAAGCATAAATTTTCAACAAACTCCGTGATCTCTGTGTCCTCTGTGGTGAATAGTTACCAGTAATCAAACATGGTTGAAACTACTCTTGGGATAGACAGCAATCAATCGGATTGCTCGCTCGCGCTCGGAATTTCCGGGTTCCAGTTTACCGACCTGTTCCAGCCGGAGCGACTCACGCTGCTCAGCGATCGTTTCGATTCCTTTGTCAATGAGCGGGACCCTGATTTGTACGAGGCGTTTGAGGCCTATCGTAAGAGTCTCGGGGAAGGAATGGCGCCTCGGGACATATCCGAGCTTCTGGTTCGAATGGCACCCTGCGTCGGAGAATTTCTGGCGCTCCTTTTTGATGTGACCGCGGACCGTGCAAAGCAGATTGCCTCGGTCAAAAATGAACTGGATACGGTTTTGGAATTTCGTAACGAAATTGTAATGAAGGTGGCCAAAAAATTCCTGAAGGAAAATCCGGCCGCCTGGGATACCCCAAGTATGGAAAACAAGTTACGAATTTTATTGGAAAAAGGATTTCCTGAGTTTGTAGCGAAACAGGACAAAGAATACTGGATAGCGGCCGCGGCGGTCTGTTTACATGGGGCCGGCAAACACAGTCCATCCAGAATGGATGGAGAAAACGCGCTCTGTGGTTCACTGGATATGCTGCGGCAGCGCTTATCCTCCGATGCGGCGGCTTCCGTTGTATTCAAAGCAGCGCTGGCCAATGATACGTTACCGGTTTTCGCGGAAAACCTGCTTGAATCGATCGAGCGTTGGGTGCATGCGGCCGCAACGCTGCCGGAACTCAACGCGCAAGTCCAAAATTGGGTTTCATTCCGAATCCCCGGAAAAACTGATTTTTCTCACCTGGTCGAGGTCGAAATCCATCAAAGAGACAGCGTTACCCGCTTGATGGGGCCGCGACAACACCGCCGGAGACGGGACGGGTTTGCGCTCACGGACCCGAGGTATGGACAACGCGATGTTTTGTACGAAGTGGATCATTGCATCTATTGCCATGACCGCGATACCGATTCCTGCTCAAAGGGAATGCGGAACAAGAAACAGCCAGGATACAAAGTCAATCCGCTCGGGATCGATATCACCGGTTGTCCGCTCGAAGAAAAGATATCGGAAATGCATTGGCTCAAACGTCAGGGAGACAGTATAGCGGCTCTGGCCCTGGTAATCATAGACAACCCCTTGTGCCCCGGTACCGGACACCGGATCTGCAACGATTGCATGAAGGGATGTATTTATCAGAAAACCCAAGCCGTGGATATCCCGCAGATCGAAACCAGTGTACTGACCGACGTATTGTTCATGCCATACGGCTTCGAAATTTACAGTCTTTTGACCCGCTGGAATCCGCTGAACATCAAACGCCGCCACGCGTTAGCCTATAACGGAAAAAACGTTCTGATCGCGGGTCTCGGTCCTGCCGGTTACACACTGGCCCATTATCTGCTTAACGAAGGCTTTGGGGTAGTTGGAATCGATGCGCTCAAAATAGAACCCTTGCCGGAAGAACTGGTCGGGAGTCGAGATCGCTACCCGAAACCGATCAAGGATTTTTTAGAACTCTATGAAGATCTGGATAAGCGAATCCTAGCCGGTTTCGGCGGGGTTGCCGAATACGGGATTACGGTTCGGTGGGACAAGAATTTTCTGAAAGTGATCTATCTAACGCTTGCGAGAAGGAAATCCTTCAAGATTTACGGCGGGGTTCGCTTCGGCGGGACTTTGAGCATCGACGATGCTTGGAAACTCGGCTTTGATCATATCGCGATCGCCAGCGGTGCGGGGAAACCGACCGTAATCGGGCTCAAAAACAACCTGATCCGGGGTATCCGGAAAGCCTCGGATTTTTTAATGGCCTTGCAACTGACCGGGGCCGCGAAACGGTCATCGCTCGCCAATCTGCAAGTCCGGCTACCCGCGGGTGTGATCGGTGGTGGTTTGACCGCGATCGATACGGCAACCGAGCTCATGGCTTATTATCCGATCCAGGTGGAGAAGATTCTCAATCGCTACGAAAAACTGGTCGAAGTCTATGGACAGGATGCGGTGTTGGGTCGTTACGACGAAGAAGAACGTCTGATTCTTTTCGAGTTCCTGAACCATGGCAGGGCAATCCGCGCGGAACGCGAGCGTGCCGCGAAGGTCGGAGAAATGCCCGATTTCCAGCCCCTGATCGAAACATGGGGAGGAGTCACCGTGTTTTACCGCAAAGGAATGAAAGATGCCCCGGCCTACCGGCAGAATCATGAAGAGATCAACAAGGCACTGGAGGAGGGAATTGCCTGGGCCGAAGGAATGAATCCCGAAGAAGCCATCGCAGACGAATACGGCCATTTAAAGACTGTGCTTTTTGAAAAATTCGAAGCCGAAGGAGATCGTTGGAAAACTTCGGGAACGAAAGTCGTAGTACCCTTGAGAAGTCTGTATGTCGCCGCGGGAACTTCGCCCAATACGATCTATGAAAGCGAGCATCCCGGCACCTTCGAAATGGATCACAAATTTTTCAGGCGTTATGAACTTGGATGGCGCATCGCAACCATGGAAATGATTCCGATGGACGACCACGGAGGACCGAAAATCGCTAAACCGGCTCCTTTCACATCCTACGAACAGAACGGCCGGTTCATTACCTTTTATGGCGATAATCATCCGGTTTACGCGGGCAATGTTGTCAAGGCCATGGCCAGCGCCAAGGATGGTTATCCCTATGTTACGAGCTTGTTCCAAAATGACTTCGATGCGCTTCGGATTGAAGACCAGCCTGCACGGGACAAGGCGCTGCAATCGTTGTTTGACAAATTGGATGATCGTCTGCTCGCAACCGTGCAAGAGGTAAAACGACTGACGCCGACAATCATCGAAGTCATTGTCCGCGCACCCTTGCAGGCCGAGCGTTTTTTCCCCGGACAGTTTTATCGGGTACAGAACTACGAAGCTTATTCCAAAAAAATCGGAGACACGGTTCTGGCGACCGAGGGCCTCGCGTTGACCGGCGCCTGGGTCGATAAGGACAAAGGTCTGATTTCTTTGATCGCGCTTGAAATGGGGAGTTCGTCGCGTATTTGCGCGTTATGGCAACCGGGCGACCCGGTGGTTGTCATGGGCGTGACCGGTGCTCCTACAGAGATCCCGAGCGGTAAAACGGTATTGTTGGCCGGTGGCGGTTTGGGAAACGCGGTTTTGTTTTCAATCGGAAAAGCCATGCGTGCCGCGCGTAATCGGGTTGTTTACTTTGCCGGCTACAAAAACTCTTACGATGTATTCAAGGTCGATGAAATTGAGGCGGCTTCCGACCTGATTGTCTGGTCGGTGGATCCTTTAGCCGGAGCGATAGCGATCCAGCCAACCCGGCCCCAGGATAGGACCTGTGTCGGAAATATCATCCAAGCGATGGAAGCTTATGCGAAAGGGGAACTCGGAGAGATTACAATCCGTCTGGACGATGTCGATGAGATGATCGTGATCGGTTCGGACCGTATGATGGCGGCGGTAAAAGAAGCTCGCTACGGTGTTCTCAAGCCCTATCTGAAACAGCACAAAGCGATCGGTTCAATCAATTCGCCGATGCAATGCATGATGAAAGGAGTCTGTGCTCAGTGTTTATGTAAACACATCGACCCTGAAACCGGGGAGGAATATTTTGTTTACTCCTGTTATAACCAGGATCAGGATCTCGATCGGGTCGATTTTCCAAATCTGAACGCGCGGCTTCGACAGAATACTGTCCAGGAAAAACTCTCGAATTTATGGCTGGACTATTTGCTCGAAAGCCTGGATTCCTGAGCGAGCGGAAGAAGGGAAAGGTTTGGCAACAGTCGGGATGTTCACGCGGCGGGACCCAGGACTTCAGCGACCAGCCGCCACCGTTCGATTTTTTGCTCTCTTGTCATTCCAGCCATCGCGGGACTGGTCGAGGGCAATCGGTATGCCGGAAGCTTTGCATATTGTTCCGGAAGCGAGGGATAGACCCGTTTTCGGTACTCCCGCTCCGCGGTCGCCCCGTTCAAGAAAACGGCCTTAATATCGGAAGCGGATCGAAAGAAGGAACAAAAATCGTTCGAGAGAATTGAAGAAGCCTGGATCGAAGAATCGAGACTGCCGTTTCGGAGACAGATCCTTAAAACGTCCCACAAGGCAATTCGGTGGCGGGTCAGCAGGACGG
>JBOICY010000584.1:0-8094 GCA_050740335.1 Methylococcales bacterium
CGGTGCAGGAAGTCGCGCTGGGGGCTGAAACCGTGACCCGCTACACGCAGAGCTTCGGCCCGGCTTTGCGCATGGCCATCGCCCATCAGGTGCTGAAGATCATCGGCCGCTGGCAGGGCCTGCCCTATTGGCAGTGTGTCACCGATCAACCGAATGTCCGGCCCGATGAGTACGTAAAGCGGCGCTACCAAATGCGCTGGGAGGCTTTGGTCGAGCAACACGGCTTGCCGGCAGCTTTTGGATGGCTCCAAGAGCTTCTGGTCTACAACGGTTATCGGCTGGACAAGACCGACCAGTTGGATGTCGCGACCCGCAGCGCCCTGACCGCATTCATGCGGGCACGCTCCAAATCCTTTGACGAATCGAATCCGGGCGACACACTCTGGGAGTTGATTCAGGCCATTCCGGGACAAAGCGACGCCACGCTGCGGGAAGCCAGGATGTGGGAGAAGAGTTTGACGGGTGGGACGAAATGACCTCGCCGAACCGCTTCCGCGACAAGCGGCCGGGGCGCGAGGCCTTGGAAAACGCGGGGATTGCCCCGGGTCCGGTGGTCGGTGGCTAAGGCCTCGCCGAGGTCGACGAGCCGCACCGCCTCCAGTTTGCGCCGAGGTAAAACCAGCGCCAGGTGGCGCCACTACCACCCGGTCCCACTACCGGACCAATCACGAGCTGCAAACCCGGACCGTTTATTTGTTCTCTACAGGAGCGTCAGTGCAAATCTGTTCTAACCCGCCTGTGGTCGAAGGGCTCGCGGAGCGGCATGACCATCCCGATTGAGCGGCCTTGGTTGACCTCGCCGCTCCCGTCCAGGGGCAGGGTGGCGACTTTTTTTGGGTGTAACAGGTGGTCTGCGTCCGGTGGCCCACGACGCCGAGAATGGGGGTCTGGCGGCCTTCGTCATCGAAAAATAGTATTTTCCGGTACGTGTTTGCGCAAGGAGCGCTACAAAGTTCGACCGGACCCCGTGGCTTTGCACTCTCCTGATAATTCGTACAACCGTAATAGCTGGCTCTGGGCGGCATCCAAATAGGATTGAGCGGTTTTATCATTATCGCTGCAACGCGCAATCACCATCGCACCGACTAAGCAAGCAACGATGGCGACCGCAAGTTCCTTGCTATTCGAAGCCAATTCCTCATTTAGCTGGTTCTCGAAAACATCAATCATCCCCCGGATCCCTTTCGCGAATCCGGTCTTTACCGCGCCACCGAAGCGGCTCATTTCACTGCCGAGAGAGACTACCGGGCAGCCGTGCCCCAAGTCCTTTCGATGCGATTCGGAAAGATAAAAGTCGATTAATACGGGAACCCCATATTGCGCCGGATGCTCTTCCATTGTCTTGTGCCATTCGCTGAGCCCTTCCTCGAAGGCTGCATTGACGGCTTCAGCCAAAAGAGCCTCCTTCGAGTCGAAGTGCTTGTAAAAGCCTCCATGGGTTAGGCCCACTTGGTCCATCACTTCAGCCACGCTCACTCCGTCGAGCCCGCGTTCACGAAACAGTGCTGAAGCGGCTTCGATAATTTCGCGCCGGGTTTGGGCGGTTTGCCGTTTCGTACGTCTCATGAATTTTCGATTTGACATTGAAAGATGATCAGTATAATCTTTCTATTTATGATGACTATCATCTAAAAGAATGCGGCGATGCTGATTTTGGCCTGGAAATGAGACGCCAACTGACAACTCGGCTAATTCGTTTTCAAAAAGGACAACGGCAAACCCAATAGAGCAGTTACGCAAGCTGTGATTGCCGATGCAACAATCTGAGGGAAACGCTATGAAAGCCATACTGTTCTCCATTCTGTTTGTCATGGCCATTCATCACGAAAATGCCCGGGCAACAGATCCTATCTATCGAATAACTGCGCGGCTCGATCAGGCCCCCGGGAATATCACCGTTACCGTCGATAACCGTATCATTTTGAGCCTTCACCAGTTCGTCCAACCCCGCTTTTCGGTTGTCGAGCTCATGAAAAATGGTTCGATACGCCCATTTCCGAATGCTTCCTTAAACGACCGCTCGATAGGCAAGCCAGGAGTGCGGCTCGATTCGGTTTTGGGGATTCGCTCCGATAGTCGAGGGGTTGTCTGGATGCTCGACAATGGGATGCGTAGTGGGATCGTTCCGAAGCTGGTCGCTTGGGATTCAAAACTGAATAAACTCGATCGAGTGATCGAACTTCCGAAACCGGTGACGGTGACCGGCAGTTTTGTAAACGACTTCGCGATCGATGAACAACGCAAGTCGATTTATATCGCCGACCCCGCAAACGGCGCCGATGCTGCTCTGATCGTAGTCGATTTAATCTCGAATCGGCCGCATCGCATTCTTCAAGGACATCCAAGCGTCGTTCCAGAACCTGTTTATCTCACGATCGATGAAAGACCGGTTGTCATGAAAGGACAAAACGGAAACCTTTTTCGGCCTTTGATCGGGGTTGACCCGATTATCCTCGATAGTCGGAATGAGTGGCTTTACTTTGGGCCGATGTCGGGAACAAGCATGTATCGGGTGCCTGCGGAAGATCTGGCCGAGACTGGAGAAGATGATTCCCAATTGGCGGCCCTTGTCCAACGATATAGCGACAAACCCGTGAGCGACGGAATGACGATTGATCGCGCGGGCAACCTCTATCTCGGTGATCTCGCTGCGAATGCCATCGGCGTCATCACGCCGGATCGGAAATACCGACGTCTTGCACAATCCGATGATCTGGCCTGGGTGGATTCATTTAGCTTTGGCGCGGGACGCAATTTGTATGCGGTCGTGAATCAGTTGCATCGTTCGTCCGTTTTGAACGCCGGAGTGTCGTTGGCGAAACCCCCGTATTTAGTGCTTCAGCTACAGGCATTCGACGAAGGAATTCCCGGGCACTAATCTGTTAAATGAAAATTATTACTCAGGAGGTATTATGAATACGAACGCAATAGCCCTGAAAAAACCCCATGAAGTCGAAAAAATATCCAGGGTCTTTGATTACATTCTGTTGGTACCGATCGTGTTGGTGTTGATCGGTTCATTTCATTTGTCGATGATTCTAACCGTCGGCGACTGGGATTTCTGGCTGGATTGGAAGGACCGGCAATGGTGGCCGCTGGTGACGCCATTACTGGGGATTACCTTCCCTGCCGCGGTACAGTTCGCGTTATGGCAACATTTTCGCTTGCCGATCGGCGCAACGGTCTGTGTCACTTGTCTTCTGTTGGGCGAAGCGGTCACTCGATGGTTTGCTTACCATTTGTGGACCAATTACCCGATCAATCTGGTTCTGCCGGCGACTCTGATCCCGAGCGCTTTGTTGCTCGATTTTATTTTGCTGACATCACGTAGTTTCTTTGTCACGGCCATTCTGGGGGGAATGGTGTTCGCGGCGGTGTTTTACCCGGCCAACTGGCCCATCTTCGCCCCTTTTCATCAGACCGTGGAGCATAACGGAACCCTCATGACGCTCGCCGATGTTTCCGTACAGCTATATCCGGCCGGGAGTTCCGGAATATCTGCGCATTATTGAGCGAGGGGTGCTGCGTACTTATGACACCTATGCGACGCCGCTATCGGCGTTTTGTGCTGCAGTCCTGGCCGTACCGATTTATGGTTTGTGGCATACCATTGGGCGCCTTTTCTCGACGGTGCGATTTATGGACAAACTTTAGAATAGGACGGACGAAACCATGAAGAAAATCCATTACAGACAGCTTTTGATGATTGGGTTGCCGCTATTGCTGAGTGTTAGTCAATCCGTATTCGCGCATGGAGAACGTGCACTCGAACCGTTCATCCGGATGCGTACGATCCAATGGTACGACATCGGGTGGTCGAAATCGGCTTTATCGGTTAACGAAGAAATCGTTTTGAGCGGGCGATTTCACGTGGCGGAGGACTGGCCGAACGCCGTTCCCAAACCGGATTCCGCGTTTCTGAATCTGGCCATTCCGACCCCGGTTCTGGTGCGAATAGCAAGCGTTGTGAACGGTGTGAACGTGAATAACTCGATGGGATTGCAATTAGGAGCGGATTACGAATTTAAGATCTTGTTAAAGGGCAGAGTTCCGGGGCGTTATCACATCCATCCGATGATGAATCTAAAAGATATCGGGGTGATCGTCGGACCGGGGGCATGGATCGAGGTCAATGGTACGGGCACCGATTTTACTAATCCGGTTACCACGATCGCAGGCCAAACGGTCGATCTGGAAACCTTCGGTACTTCGAACGGTGTATTCTGGCACGGGCTTTGGTTGATACTCGCGGCAGCCTGGTTAATCTGGTGGTTGCAGCGGCCGCTGTTTATTCCTCGATATCGATCGGTTCTTGAAGGCCGGGAAGAAATCCTGGTTACGCCGATGGATCACAAGTTAGGTAAGATCGGAATCGTTGCGACGCTGGTCCTGGTGACTTTCGCCTATCTACAAGCCGAGGCAAACTATCCGGATGGTATTCCGTTACAGACCGGGCGTACCGAGATCGAACCCCTGGCGATACACCGCGAGGTCGAGGTGCGGGTAAAACGCGCAACCTATGCTTTCGATCAACGTTCCTTCAAGATGACACTGGAGATTACCAATCACGCGCGCCTTCCAATCCAGATCGGAGAATTCGATTCGCCGACCGTGCGATTTTTCAATCGGGATTTAGAGCGGTTGGACCCGAAATATCCGGCCGGGCTCGGCGTCGAAGCCGGATTGCAAGTGGAGCCAGATTACCCGATCGCGCCAGGTACGACTGCTAGGCTCAAGATTTCAGCAACGGATGCCGCATGGCATAACGAGAAACTATCGAGTATTACCAAAGATACCGATAGCAAATTCGGAGGCTTATTGTTTTTCTACGATAGCGCGGGGACTCGTTATTTAACGAGCATTTCAGGATTCGTGATACCGGTTGTACAGGATGAAAGCCGTCCTGTGCGTTTTTAATCAATTGAATATCGAAGGTGGGTTATGACAACAAAATCGGCGGATATTCTGCAAATCTTAGATTTCCCGACGCCGTCGCGGTGGTATTTGCGTGACATTTACAAATACGGACTGGCGCTTTTCGCGATCGCTGCGATGTATATACGGGGATACGCATTTATCAGGGCGCATTTGCGTTGGAGACCGGACTGGATTCGACCATGCCGATATTCGACGTGTATTGGCGCAGACTGTTTTATACGGAAATTGTGCTCGAGAGTATTTTCGCGGTCAGTGTGACCTGGCACATATGGCGAACCCGCGATCTCCATTTAGAAATCCTGTCGACACGTGAAGAAATCAGACGTTATTTCACATTCGTGATGTGGGCCGGTATTTATGGCTTGGCCGTATATTATGCCGGAAGCTATTTTGGCGAACAGGATAATTCCTGGCACCAAGCGGCCGTTCGAGATACCCCTTTAACACCGAATCACATCGTTGTCTTCTATCTCGGATTTCCGCTCTACACAATCCTCGGGATGGACATGTGGCTCTATGCCCGCACGCGATTGCCGCTTTATGCGGAGAAAATATCTTTGCCGTTGACGCTTGCCGTGGGGGGACCTTTTATGCTGCTACCCTCGGTCGGTTATAACGAGTGGGGGCATACGTTCTGGTTTCGCGAGGAATTGTTCGCCTCGCCGGTGCATTACGGGTTTGTCCTCTCGGTATGGTTTGCGCTGGCTCTGGCGGGAACGATATTGCAGATTGTGGCTCGTATGTCGGTTCTGCTCGACAAGTTAGCGATCGAACTGGATCGCTCCGACATGGAGTAAAGTTGGTCAATAGACCGAATCACCAAGATAGATGAAGTGGTCCTTTTCAAGATCAGCCGTTCACCCTAGGACCAACGATATTGGTGAACTTGTGTGGATTGGTCCCCGGAGCTCGGATGTGTCTATAAAACTCGGGATCCGTCGAAAAATGCTTTGCCACAACGGGGCTATGGTCTTGAAAGAGAGCCTTCTATGGGAAGGTATGTAGCTAAACCGAGCCTTGGCCTTCGTTCTCGGACCAAACGCTGGGTAACCGGAAGACGTGCCCGGGTACTGTTCGGTGCCTCGGGCGTGTCCTTCATGATCATGCTTGATTCCAATATCGTCGCGGTCTCATTGCCGGCGATTGCGCGCTCTTTGAATGCAACCTTCGCCGATGTTGAATGGGTTGTGAGTGCCTATATTCTGACCTTCGCGGCATTCCTCATGCCGTCCGGTACTCTTGCCGATCGTTTCGGCCGGCGTCGCGTGCTGGTCGTCGGACTAGCAATTTTCACATTGGCATCTTTGCTATGCGGTCTCGCTTTGACGCCGGTAATTCTCAACGTGGCACGTGGGCTTCAGGGTGTGGGCGCCGCATTGCAGCTTAGTTCGGCGCTTGCCGTGTTGAGCCACGAATTCCGTGGTGCCGAGAAGGTACGGGCTTTCGGTTTTTGGGGCACTATGATCGGTGTTGCGGTTACCGTGGGCCCGATCGTTGGCGGATTGATCACGTCTGCTTTCGGCTGGCGTTGGGCCTTTCTGATTAACCTGCCGATTGGCTTCGCATTGATCGCGGTTGTGGTCAAAGATGTCGAGGAATCTTGGGATCCGGAGGCCCTCAAGCTTGACATCGCAGGAATGATTTTATTTGGAGGCGGGCTGCTTTTTCTGGTCTGGTCATTGATCGGCGCCAATGAGGATGGCTGGTCGAGCCGGCCAACGGCGGTGAAACTTACAGCCGCTGCGGCATTGTTGACGCTTTTCATCGTCGCAGAACGAGTGCAGAAGCGGCCGATGGTTGATTTTGCCCTTTTCCGCGAACGCACGTTCCTGGGCACCAGCGTGGCTATGCTCGGTTTTGCGTCAGCCGCCCAGGTCATGATGACTTATCTTCCACTCTATCTGCAGAACGAGTTCGGCTTTCGTCCCGCGACGGCCGGCCTGGGCATGTTGCCTTTCGCGCTTCCACTCTTCTTTTGTCCTCGAATTGCCGCGGCTTTGGCGACCCGGATCTCGGGTCGGGCGCTCCTTACTATCGGCCTCGTAGTGGTGGCGGCCGGTAATCTCATTTCCGCCACCCTGGTGGCGAAGCAAATGCCTTACGCGGTCGTCGCTGTTGGAATGCTGGTCACGGGTTGCGGCGCAGGCCTGCTCAACGGTGAAACGGTTAAAGTGTTGATGGGTGTCGTACCGCCGGAACGCGGCGATATGGCATCGGGCATCGGAGGAACGCTCCGCTTCGTCGGTCTCGTCATCGGAGTGACCGGTCTCGGAGCTGTTCTCGAGAGCGAAACCGAGCGGCATTTCGTACAAGTCATGGCCAGGTCGGTGCTTTCGGATCCCGCAGCCGGCAGACGTCTTGGCGGAGGCAGATTCCGGTAATTCGCCGGTAAATGGTTCCACATGGAGCCTGTGTTTGAGGATTTTGAAGGCTTCTGAGAGTCTCCAGCGGGCAGGCAGTACAGTTCGGCGAATGCGCAAGCCGGATAAGTTTGAGTGTCGATGAGCGAAGTCGCCAAGACTTCCATATGACCACTCGACCACACGACTCGAATCAGACGCAGGGTCAGTGTTTTGGCGGTCAAAGTCTGGCCGCAGGCTTAGCCTGGCGGCGCGCCTTGGCCGAAACCGGTAGCGTCACTGCCCGGTTTCCGCTGAACCGGAGCGCAGAAAGTGTTGCACCGCAGGCTGCCTTGATTACCATCTGCCTCCGGGCGAGAAACGGCAATTGGCGTTGTTGCAGCAGGGTAAACAGCCACAGCGCCGGAAAACCACGGTCTGCCTGACCAACAGGTCGTTCTGGTCAAGGTGCGGCAGCAATTCGGTCAGCACCGCCCGTTCGGCGTCGTCAAAACGGCCCCGCACCGTTTGCATCATCAATTTCGATGCCGTCGCATAAAGCCCCGAGGCACGTGCCAAGACCTAGGGTTGACTGCCCCCGTGTCGGTTTGGACACCGAATTCCGCCTGATTTTCCGGCCAGCGCGGTAAGCGCAGAGTGGTCGAGTCGGTCGCGACCCAGCGCAGGCCCAACCAGCGCGGTTCGGGCAACCGTTCGTGGCAAGCAAACCGACCAAGCTGTCGTTGAGCGCTACCAACGCACTGGCCTTGAGTTTTTGCCGGGCTTGCGAGACCGCGCTTTTGCTCACCGTCCGCAA
>JBOICY010000585.1:0-5542 GCA_050740335.1 Methylococcales bacterium
ACACTCCACCATCGCTGGAGAGAAGAAATGAAAAAATAATGAAAAAGTTTTGAAGATTTTTTTAAAAGAGGGATTGACAATAGTCGCCTTATAGAAGGCCGGTTGGGAAATTTGTAGAAATAATCTGGCATTCGAGGAGCCGGGCGAGGTTTTTGTCGCGGCTAATCTGGCCCTGGAAAGTAGTGATCGTCAGCGGATGGTCGAGGTATTGAACAGCGTCGAATCGGTTCCCGATACCCTGCCCGGATTTATTTCGGCGTTCGGTTGGGTCAAACCGGAAAACCTGCGCGGCAAAGTCAGGGATTTGCTGGCCGCGGAGTCGCCGGTTTGCAGGCTGATTGGTCTGGCAGCGTGCGTGATCAATCGGGTCGACCCCGGAAAGCACCTGGATAAGGCCATCGAATCCGAACATATTCGTTTGCAAGCCCCTGCGCTCAGAGCGGCCGGTGAATCAAAACGCCGGGATCTGTTGCCCGCGGTACGTGAACGCTTATCCAACCCGGATCCGGATTGCAGATTCTGGGCCGCGTGGTCGGCCGCTCTGCTCGCGAAATCCAAGTCCCTGGAAGTGTTGCAGAAGTTCGTTGCAAGCCGCTCGCAATATCAATTCCAAGCGTTGCAGATGGTACTGCGGTGCCTGAATTTTAGCGATGCGCAATCCTGGTTGAAAGAACTGGCGCGGGATCCTGAAAACATGCGGAATCTGGTGATTGGCGCCGGGATTACCGGAAATGTGGCTTATATTCCCTGGCTCATCAGGCAGATGGGGGCTCCCGAACAAGCCCGTACTGCCGGTGAGTCCTTTACGATGTTCACCGGTATCGACATCGCCTATGAAGATCTCGACGGAGAATGGCCGGAAGGATACCGCACGGGGCCGACCGAAAACCCCGAAGATGAGGACATCGCAATGGATCCCGATGAGGACTTAGCGACGCCGGATGCGGCATTGATTGCGAAATGGTGGGAAACACACCGACATCAGTATCATCTCAACCACCGTTATTTGTGCGGCAAGCCGATTTCCGTTTACAACTGTCGGGAATTATTGGTGTCCGGAACTCAGCGCCAACGAATCGCCGCGGCCCTTGAACTGGCCTTGCTTGGAAGCGACGAAATCCTGTTCGAAACCAGAGCGCCGGGGTTCAGGCAGCAATCAATCTGGAACAAATTCTAAAAACAGAGTGGACAAGGGAATAGGCATCCTTTCAGAAACTGCCTGTCGGTTCCTGACCGCCGTTCAGGGTTACCAGCTTCGCCAAACCACGCTGGTCAGCCCCGGATGGCAGTGGAGCCTCGGGAGATGCTATCCATGCCGCGATGTCCCGCAACAGGATTGGAGCATCGAGATCGCGAAGCAACATGTGATAGCCATTTTCGTAAAATGCAACCTGCACTGGTCCGCTTTTATCCTGGGTAGGCAATGTCTGCAAGGTTTTCAGTATTGGTTCTTTGGGAATTACTTCGTCCTTTTCGCCATAGAGGAACAGTGTCGGGCCGGTCAATTTAGAAGACTTTCGCAAGGCTTCGTCCATGAGATCGACCAGTCCATAAATTGCCTCGACCCGGGTCTCCTTGATCACCAGTGGATCCCGTCCGAGTGCACGAAGCATCTCTATGTTGTCCGAGGGAATAATTTCCATACTCTCGCCGGTTAAAGTCATCCAGGGGAGAGTATGGGCGGTGATCCAAAGCAAAGTGCGCTGATACCAGGGCATTACCTCACGCCCCCAAACCGCGGGTGCGGAAAGGATAACGCCGTCGACATCCGGAGCGGCAAGACTGTTCATCGTCACAATGACCACCGCGCCGCCCATGCTTTCTCCAAGCAGATAAAGCGGCAGTGCCGGATGTTTTTCACGGACTTGCCTCGAAAACTCGGCTAGATCATGGGCATAGGCCGGAACGCCGGACCAGAATCCAGGATTCGGCGCGGCGCCGAAACCCCTCTGATCAAACGCGTAGCTGCCGATTCCAAGAGTACTCAGAAATTCACCGGCAGACGAAAAAAAGTTGCTGTAGTCATTGAATCCGTGCACCGCGACAATCAGCGCCTTGGGATCCTTCGAATCGGGCATCCAGCTGCGTACCGGAAGCCGTGCGCCGTCCTCGGTGATGAAGACGTCCCCGATAAGCTTCGGCGTGGTGATGGCGTTGCCGGGAGGATCAACCGCGGGCATACAGGCGATAAAAAGAAAAATCATAACCAGCCCGAAACTCCGTACCAGAAGCGGAGGGGCGCGGTGAGAATAGCTAAAAACGTCTTTCATCATTGCTTTACACCGATATCAAATCAGTCCAATCAAGTTGCAAAAGCACTACTGTGAAAGTAGATCGCAGGGTGTGCTGAGGTACGAAGCGCATCATTCTGGATTGACGCGCCTCCTTGGTCCGCACATTCTACGTTTCTTTCCTCTCCCGGTTCCTTACCTTTTCAATGACTTAAAGCCATTGAAAAGGCTGGCTCTGCCGGAGCCGGGTTTTTTCGTTCGTTTCCGAACGAAAACTACCTAATTCAGATTGCAGGGCAGGTCTCGTACCAAGTCTAGCGCATCGGCGAGTCTTCGCAACCGGCATTCAAAGAAATTGAATGAAATTGTCTTTGTAACTATCCAGCGAGATTCAATTTAGCCACTTTATTCACCACAGAAAGCGCAGAAAACGCAAAGTTCACAATGAGTCGGTTCATTCAACACAGACCAGGAAGACCGGTAATCGGATTGTAAAGTTTAACATTTCAAAAAACCCCGTGTTTTCTAAGTCTTCTGCGGTGAATAGTTACTGGTCTTTTGCGTTTGCGCCGGCAGGATTCGGTAAACTACTCAGGACCGAGTTTGACGCACGAAAGTCCGGCAGAAGCCGGATCAGACCTTGTCCAGCCGGCCTTTGATGTCGCTCCAGAGTCCCTTAAACGCGATCGAGGAGCGGCTGTTTGACGCGTAATGAAGGACCGGAGCCCGATGGAGTCCCATTTGTTCGATATCGCTGGCATAAGGGATCAGCGTATGCAACAGACCGGGAAAATCCTTGCTGAGACTTTCGACGACTTCCCGATGCAGTTTTTTGCGCAGGTCGACCATGGAGAAAAACGCCAGCAGCCCTGCCTTGCGGCCTGATTGGCCGTCAATGTACTGCTCCAGTTGTTTGAGCGTCCGAATCGATAGCGTGGTTGGAATGATCGGCGAAATCAAAGCATCCGCCGCGCCGAAAACCGCTTCCGAAAGCAGCGAAATACTCGGCGGGCAATCCAGAAAAACGCAGTCGTATTCTTCGGACAAGGGTTTCAGGATTTTCGAGATTTGTTTGATCGGCTTTTTACTGCTGTCCAAATACAAATCCAGATTTCTGAATGAAAAATCCGAGGGCAGAAGATCGAGATTGTCGAAATCGGTTCCCTTGATCAAGCGCTCCACTTCAGTTTTTCGTGCGATCAGCCCCTTTCCGCCACCGCGAACCCGCGCTTTGATTCTGAAATAAAAACTGCTGGATCCCTGGGGATCGAGGTCCCACACCAGGGTTCGAGCACCCTCAGCCGAGGACAGATAGGCGAGGTTCACCGCGGCCGCGGTTTTCCCGACACCGCCCTTGATGCTGTATAAAGCCAGGGTTTTCACGTCGCGGGTTTCTCTGCTTCACTCTTGAACAAAAATTGGAACAGTTTGCTGTGCTCAGCGGAGTCGAATTCGGCAAAGCGCCGCATAAATTGAAGGCGTATGCTCTCGCGTTCCCGTTCAAGTTCTTGAACCAGGACCCCCATGGCCAGAAGAGTTCGCGCGGCGGTTCCCGATTCCATCATTTCAATACTGAATTCTTGCAGGGTGGTTTCCTGTACTTCCAGGTCCTGAAATTTGCCCAGGTTGTCTTGAAGATCTTTCAAAGCCTTCAACAGTTGCCGGATCTGTTTTGCCCGATAAAGGCTTCCGAAGCATTCGACCAGGTAGCGAAGCTTTTTACAGTGTATCCGCAGCCGGTGCAACCTTTTCGGTGGAGTGTCCGAATCTATCGCGCGGCCTTTTCGGAGGATGATTTTGTAAACGCGCCATATCCGAGCATCGGCAATCTGCTTGACCCGCTTGGCGGCCAGAGCTTCCCCTGGCTTTTCATCGAACGATTGCGCGAGGAATTTTCGCCAATTTTTTTTCAGGTGTTCATAGCGAGTCGAGGCGAGTACCTTGACCAATTCGGATTGCGCGTGGCGTTGCTTGGTTTGCAGAAGGTCGCGCAAAGGCTCCAGATCCTCCCGAATCGAAACCGGCAGCGCCTTTTTATAATGGTCGAAGTTCAACAAATAGACATCGAGATCGCGGGTCGCACCGGTCGCTCCTCCCAACCACGCAAATTCGCGAGTGAAACTCTCGATCGCATCGTCCGGAAAAATCGCGTTGCTTTGATTCAAAAGCGCGCGGGTTTTTCGAATCGCGACCCGGAAATCATGCAAAAATTCGCTGTCGATCTTTTGCCTCGTTCCGAACTCATTGCTTTCCAGGATCGAGAACAGACGGCAAAAGATGATCCGGATTGCGGAATCGGCGCGCAACGAGGGTTCGAGATGGAGATCGAGCCCTGCAGGATAATCCCCGGGATGCTGGCCGACCCTGTTTAGCGCGGCCACCAAGAGGTTGGTCGACAGCGGCCGTAAATCGAGTCGCTCCCGAAGCAAGGCCGAAACTTCAGTGAAAGCGCTCTCGTATCCCTTGACCGCTTCCAGGCTGACACGGGAACGGAGTTTTTTGGGCTCGCGATCGGCATTCTCGACGGTGTAGGATTCGAGATTCAGGCGAAGGACCGTTTTTTCATTTTTATTCAAGAGCCTCCAGCGCTGCTGCAGGCATCCCAGTTGCGCCTGCGGCAGGAGCGCGCGCATTTCCAGGATGGGGGCGAGATCCCGCCGCATTTTCCCCTCGGGAAGGTCCTCTATAAAAACCGCGCTTCGGTCGCTAAGCACGACAGCGAGGATTTCCGCGTTGTCACAAGTCTGCCAGGCCGTTCTGAACCGACCTTCCAGTTTGTCGGTCACCAGCATGAAGCCTTTCCGGAACAGCCGCCAGTCGAAGCTATCCAGAAACAACCGAGTGAATGCACGATTGCGATCGCGAACCAACTCTTTATTGGTTTTCAACTCGTTAAGGTAATCGACCGGGTCTGAATTTTCGAGTGCTTCAAACTCTAATCTGGGTGCGGACATGAGTCTCGATATTCGCGTATCCATTTTCACACGGGCGGCCAAACTTTAGACCGAATCAGTCCCTGTTTAACACAAAGGAATGACATGATTGTGAAATATTGGGATTAGGACTCGACACCGACAGGCTACGCTGAACGGCATCTTTTTGTCATTCTGGTGAGAAAACAGGGGTTGCGATTTTAAAGGCGAGGATCTTGCGGATAGGCGGTGAGGCGGGTTCAGGCGCCGTTACTGCAACTCCTGATAACAGCGCTCGGCGGATGGTGACAAGGCGAGAAAGCGCCTGAGCCAGGTGTGGTCGCAGGCTTTGCGTCGCAGCATGAGCAGTTCACGGGGAGGCAATCGGCAGTCTCAAGC
>JBOICY010000586.1:0-7651 GCA_050740335.1 Methylococcales bacterium
CATCGGATTGGTCAAGCCGGAGGTTATTCACCAGATTGACGATTTGGGTCAGGACGGTCGGCTCGTCAATCGTGAGACGCGCGCCGTTCATGAAGTTGTGGGCCGCCTTCTCGCCCAGCTCGCCGACAAAGGCGAATACCTCATCGCGCAGGAAGCGGACGAGGCCTTCGCCGGACAGTCCCCGCGCCCACACCGACCAGCGGAAACGCTCGCGCGGGATGGTGGTTTCGCCTTGGGCCGGGGCGTTCAGCGGATTTTTGAGCGTCCATGTCCCTTTGAACATGCTTTCATAGGGTTGCTTCAAGACCTTGGCCTTCAGAACGTTTTCAGCATCAATTCCCTCGACCAGATAGAAGAAGAACAGGAAGGAGAGCTGTTCGGCATTGGTCACCGGATCGGGATAACCGCCGCCATAGAGATAATCGCGTATCTGGTCGATGGAACGGCGCATGTCCGGGGTTAAAGGCATGAAAGAATCCTTGTGGCGTTAATGCAGCGCAGGCCGGTTGTTGGCCTGCTGCGGTTGGGTCGGTTTGGTTTGGCGGAAGACGGCTTCGTTGAGGTCAAACAGCAAGGCGTAAAGGTTGTCTTCCCCGACGAACAGGCGCACGGCTTCGGGATAGCCGCCCATGAGGTTGAACGGATGAAACGCGAAATGCCCCGCCGTGAATTCCTCCAAAGTGTCGGCATTGGCGCGAATCTGGTTGCCAATGACGCGCAGCCAGCTTTCCGCTGTGGGGGTCAGGTCATGGCGGGTCAGCAGCCACGCCTCGAATTTTGCGCCCAATTCGGCGGCCTTTTGTTCGGAGACTTCCGGAAACACCAGGTTGCCGTTCTCATCGACACTGATCCATTCCCGCGTGGTCGGGTCGATATGGTCGTCCACGTCGAGCGCCAAAAGGCGGCGCGCTTCGTATTTCTTTTTCTTCGGGGTCTCTGCGACGAAGCCGCCTTCGCCAATTTCGTCAGCATCGCCGTGGTAGTCGCACACCCCGGCGAAATCGAACATCGTGAAACTGGGCTTGCCCGGTATCTTGCGCGTGCCGCGTCCGCGCATTTGCTGATAGAGGATGCTGGAGCGGGTGAAACGGGTGAACACCAGATTGACCACTTCCGGGCAGTCAAAGCCGGTGTCGAGCATGTTGACCGAGACCAGAATTTTCGGGAACGGCTCTTTCTTGAAGCGCCTGATTTTGCTCATGCCGTCGAGGGTATCGTCTTGGTCCATGCCGGAAACGACATAATCGGCATAACGGACTTCCGGCGAGTCCTTGCGGTCGCGGAAGGCCTCGTCAAATATGCCCGCCAAGGATTCGGCGTGGCGTTTGTTGACGGCAAAGACGATGGTTTTGCCGATCAGCGGCTTGCGTAGCGTCCCCTTGTGGTCACGATAGCCGTTATCAAGCACCTGCCGGAATTCCCGCACAATGGCGCGATTGCGTTCCGGGATCGTGAACCGTCTTTCCAGCGCCGAGGGATCGATGGTGAGCCTTTCGTTGCCGTCAAACAGTTTTTCAAATTCCGCTCTGGTTTCGGCATCCATGGCCGACCAGTCCAGTTCGTCGCGCTTGACCTCGAAGCCGCCTTCGGCGGACGTCTTCACGGTCAGCGCTTTATAAATATGATACGTCGCGAGATAGCCGTCGCGAATGGCCTCTTTCAGCTTGTAGCAGAAAGTCGGTTTGTCCACCTCGAAGAAACGCAGGGTGTCACGCACGAACCGGGTGTCCTCTTCGTCGCCGTCGAATTCCTCGCCTACCGTGCAGGGGGTGGCGGTCAGGCCGATCTGAATCCCGTCAAAATGTTTGAGCACCCCGCTCCACTTGCCGTAAATGCTGCGATGACATTCATCGCTGATAATCAGGTCGAAATACCCCGACGAATACTCCCCCTAGATATTGATCATGCTTTGCAGCGTGGTGATGGTGATTTGTTTTTCGTCCTGAAAGCGCCGGCCGGCGCGCAGCACATAAGCGGGATAGTCCGGCAGATGTTCGGCGAAAGCATCCTCGGTCTGTTTGGCAAGCGGGATGCGATCCACAAGGAACAGCACCCGGGTCATGGCGCTGGCCTGAAACAGCCGCTTGATGAAGGCCGCCGCGGTGCGGGTCTTGCCGGCGCCGGTCGCCATTTCCACCAGCATTTTGCGGCGGCCCTGGTTCAATTCCCGGCACAGGGTATCCAGGCAATCCTTCTGATAATTCCGCCCGGCAATCCGGCCATCAATCGGCACGGTTGCCGGGTCTTGCCGCACCTGCCTTGTGGCGAAGCGGCGTTCCAGGTCGGCTTGTTTGAAGAAGGTTTTAACGGGGCGCGGGAAGGCCTCGTGCTCCCATTCCCAGAACAGGATTTCCTTGCCATTGGCGAGGAAGATATAGGGGACCTTCAGTTGCCGGGCGTAGCCCTTGGCCTGTTCCGCCGCATCGCCGGGACTGATGCAATAGCGCTTGGCCTCGATGACCGCGATTGACCGCCCGTGCCGGTCGCACAGCACATAGTCCGCCCTTTTCATATCGGACAGGATGTATTCATAGCGGACGCTGTTCCGGTCGTGCACGTTCCAGCCCTGATCCTTGAGCTGAGCGTCAATCACGACGCGCGAGAAGGCTTCATTGCCATGGGTCATGCGTTCTTCATGTCCTTCGTATTATTGAATACGTGTTGATTCTGAGTAAATCACCGGCGCTTTGCAAGTCATCCTCATTCGCGGCCGACCCATATGTGACAGCCCATCACTCCCGCAAACGCCAGATCCTGGAACGGATATATTCTGAACCACCACGCGAGTGGCGGGACTCTACCAGCGCAAAGGATCGGACCGGCCAGAGTACCGGCTCGATTTCGCGTTGATCGAAAATCCCCGGCATTTTTCGAATCAAGGTCATGTGGGGTCGATAAGCACGTTGCTCGATTTCGAAATCGAGACCGCTTAGCGAGGATCTCAATGCATCCACCAACTCCAATAATTCGGGCGGGACAACCCGCGGCGCCAGCCACACCATCCCCTTTCCGGGAGCGATTCGAAGCCAATCCAGGTTCAACCCGAATGCATTCGCATCGATTTCCGATGCCGCGGTTTCGATGGATGGAATGAGTTGAACCGCGACATTGCCAAGAAATACCAGGGTCACGTGCAGGTTTTCCGGAGCGGTCCATCGCCCCCCGCGTGGACAATACATCTCTCTCGATTGCTGTAACCGCTCGCGGACCTTCGCTTGCGGCCAGATCGCAAAAAACAGCCGCTTGCTACTTGGTGTCACGGTCATACACCGACAAAATACCCTTTAAACCGATGACAACCGCCTTCTCACGCACGGCACCCCGATTCCCGGTCAAATGGTGCACTTCGGTGTGACAGCCCTGTCCCGCAATTTGCCATGCGAACCAGACGGTTCCGACGGGCTTATCTTGCGTACCACCGTCCGGGCCCGCGATTCCGCTCACGGCGACCGCAAGCTGTGCGTCGCTGTGCGCAAGCGATCCGGATGCCATTGCCTGAACGGTTTCGCGGCTGACCGCGCCGTATCGGGCCAGCACCGAATCCGACACACCCAGCAGCTCCACTTTGGCCTGGTTGGAATAGGTCACGAAGCCACAGTCGAACCATTGCGAACTTCCGGCCACGTCGGTCACGCATTTGGCAACCCAGCCGCCCGTGCAGGACTCGGCGGTCACCAGCTTGTGGCGTTTCTCGAGCAGCTTCCTGCCGATTTGTTCCGCGAGCGAATATAATGAACTGTTCATTGGTCCCGTCACCCTCATACTATCCGAGCCAGCAATTCTCATTATGGCGCGTCGTCGGCCTGTTGTAGGTTGGGTTGAGGAACGAAACCCAACACTTCAGCTTGCAATTGAACGCAAACGTTGGGTTTCGCTACCGCTCAACCCAACCTACGAGGAACTTATTTTTCACATGGAGAATTGCTGTATCCGAGCAGGAGCGCTTGTAGAATTTCCGCGGCGGAAACCGTTATCATTCCGCCCTCGCCCGCTTGGATCGCTTATAAATCTTAGCAAGATTCCCGGATGAACAACGAACAAAATTCCGATCAGCACACGCCGGTGATGCGCCAGTATCTGCGGATCAAGTCGGAACATCCGGATACCCTGGTTTTCTATCGCATGGGTGATTTTTACGAATTGTTTTTTGACGATGCCAAAAAAATCTCCCGGCTCGTGGATCTGACACTGACCAGTCGTGGAACTTCGGGGGGCGTTCTGATTCCGATGGCCGGGATTCCTTATCATACGGTCGACAGTTATCTTGCGAGGCTCTTGAAGCTCGGCGAATCGGTCGCGATCTGCGAGCAGCTCGGGGACCCGGCTACCAGCAAAGGCCCGGTCGAACGCAAGGTGGTCAGAATCGTGACGCCCGGAACGGTAACTGATGAAAATCTGCTCGTTGATCAATTCGATACTCTGCTCGTCGCAATCCACCGCAATGGAAGCCTCTACGGACTCGCGAGCCTGGATTTGTCCGGCGGACGTTTCGCCGTGCAACAGGTCGAAAGCCAGGAACGGTTGTTCGGCGAACTCGAACGTCTGAAACCATCCGAGCTCCTGATCAGCGAAACCGAGCCTTTCTCGTCAGCGCTTTCCGGGTTCAGCGGTGTTACGCGGCGGCCGCCGTGGCACTTCGATTCGGAAAGCGCCACGCGGTTATTGGCGCGCCAGTTCGGTACCCTCGATCTCACAGGCTTTGGCTGCGAATCGATGCCGGTCGCGATCGCGGCCGCGGGCTGCCTGCTGCAATATGTACGGGATACGCATCAGGGGCCGATTCCGCATATCCGGGCTATTCGGGTCGAGCAATCCGAAGAGTCCATCATCATCGATGCCGCGAGCCGCAGGAACCTCGAACTCGACACCCATCCTTCCGGAAAGGCGGCATTTACGCTGTTTGGCGTGATCGACAAAACCGTGACCACGATGGGCAGCCGCCTGCTGCGACGATGGATGAATCGTCCCTTGCGCGATCGGAAGGTGTTGAACGATCGCTATGACAGCATCGAAGCCTTGTTGAATTCGCGCCTTGCTCGATCCTGTCAGGACTTCCTTCGAAAAATCGGCGATATCGAAAGAATCAGCACGCGAATCGCGCTCAGGACCGCACGGCCGCGCGATCTCGAAGTCCTCAGACGTTCGTTGGAGGTCTTGCCGGAAGTGGTTTCGATTCTGTCCGGCATCGATGCGCCGCTTTTAACGGCCTTACGAAATAACATCGGCGGGCATCCCGATCTGGTCGCATTGCTGCGCCGGGCAATCGTGGAAAATCCTCCGTTATTGATCCGGGATGGAGGCGTGATCGCGCCCGGCTACGATGCGGACCTCGATGAACTGAGAAATATCAGCCAGCACGCCGACCGATACCTGGCCGAACTCGAAATCCGCGAACGGGAACGGACCGGGATTGCGATCCTGAAAGTGCAGTACAACCGGGTCCATGGCTATTACATCGAAGCGCCGCGCTCGCAAGCGAAAAAAATTCCGGCCGATTACACGCGCAGACAGACATTGAAAAATGTCGAGCGTTACAGTACCGAAGAACTGAAAACATTTGAAGACAAGATACTGAGCGCGCGAGAAAAAGCGCTCGCGCATGAAAAATTGCTCTATGCCGGGTTACTGGACAACCTCGCGGATTCCGTTCCCGCCTTGCAGACCTGTGCGGCGGCGGTCGCCGAGATCGACTGCCTGGCTGGTTTCAGCGAGGGCGCGGAACAAATGGATCTGGTCCGGCCCGGGCTTTCGGAGGAACCCGGTATCGCGATTTCCGAGGGCCGTCATCCGGTGATCGCACAGATCTCCGAATCCCCGTTCGTTCCCAATGATCTGATGGTGTCGGACAAGCGCCGCATGCTGATCATCACCGGACCCAACATGGGCGGTAAATCGACTTATATGCGGCAAGCCGCGCTGATTGTAATGCTGGCTCATATCGGCAGTTTCGTTCCAGCCCGTTCGGCGGAAATCGGACCGATTGACCGTATCTTCACCCGCATCGGCGCCTCCGATGATATCGCGACGGGCCGTTCGACCTTCATGGTCGAGATGTCCGAAACCGCGACGATCCTGAATAATGCGAGCGAGCACAGTCTGATTTTGATGGATGAAATAGGCCGCGGCACCAGTACCTTCGACGGATTGTCGCTGGCCTGGGCCGCGGCGGAATATCTGGCTCGCCGGGTCAGGGCGTTTACGCTGTTCGCGACCCACTATTTCGAATTGACCTCGCTGGCCGACGAGTACCCCGAAATTCATAACGTGCACCTGGATGCTGTCGAACACGGGGATTCGATCATCTTTCTGCATGCGCTCAAAGACGGATCCGTCAATCAAAGTTATGGACTGCAAGTCGCCGCTCTGGCCGGAGTCCCGTCCGCCGTGATTGAATGCGCGAAAATGAAATTGCAAGCCTTGGAAACCAAGACCGTGCAGGAACTGCAAATCCGTTCCGACACCCGGCAACTGGATCTGTTTACAAGCCCCCAGGCCCATCCGGCCGTGAGCCTGCTGCAACACATGAATCCCGACGCGGTATCACCGCGCCAGGCATTGGAGTTGTTGTACCGACTCAAATCACTGGTTTGAGGCGGCAATGCTGTTTTCCAGGGTTCTGCTCAAGTCCTGGGCGGAAACGTAGCCCGGTAAAACCACTCCACTTTCAGTAACAATCATCGGTGTACCGCGAATTTGCAGAGAGCTCGCGAGTCTGATATGTTCCTCCACGGGATTTACGCACTCCTTCATTTCGATCGGCTCCCCGAGTTTAGCCTTGGTCAGCGCGGATTGGCGATCGTCTGCGCACCAGACCGCCACCGCTTTCTTGTAGGATTCAGAACCGCTCCCGGCCCTTGGATAGAAAAGATAGTCAACCGTAATGCCCTGCTTCAAGTATTCATCAATTTCCGAATGCAGCTTTCGGCAATATCCGCAGTCCACATCGGTAAAAACGGAAACCACATGTTTTTGCAGAGGAGATTGAAAGCGAACCACATTCTGCTCGCCGATTTTTTTTATCGCCTTGACCCTGGCCATGCCAATCCTGGCTTCGGTCAAATCCCGTTTATCGGGCGGCGCCTCGAGATCGAAGAGATTACCGCTCAGAAGATACCGGCCTTCTTCCGAGACATAAAACAGGTTGGGTCCGGCGGTCACTTCATAAAAGCCTTTCACCGGAGACTCGGAGATTTCATCTATTTCGATTCCAGGCATCGCCTTCGAGACGGCGGCGCGGACCGCGTCAGGCTCGGCTCCGGCATTGAAGGAAAGCCAGAGTCCAAACCACGCGAGCAAGTTAATCCGGTGAAAATTTTTCATAGGTTTTAGGAAGGTCCAGAGTCAATGAAAGCGCGCGAAGTGTTTCGCCGGGCGCTAACGAAACAGCCGCTCGATATCGAGAAAAAAGGCGAGCACCATTAAACAAATCAACAGCAGAATGCCGACATGTTGGCCGATGAGCTGCGCATGTTCCGACAGCGGCCGGCCCTTGATGGCCTCAATCAGGAAGAAAAGAAGATGGCCGCCGTCGAGAACCGGTATCGGCAGAAGATTCAGAACGCCGAGACTGATACTCACGATCGCGATGAATTTCAAAAAATAGGATGGGACCATGCTCGCGGTCTCTGACGCATATCTTGCTATATTGATC
>JBOICY010000587.1:0-3650 GCA_050740335.1 Methylococcales bacterium
GTGGCTTAGCCTTCGCATGACTGCCTTCTTAACCGTTTGCTTACTTGAACATTTCGGACCATGTGACAGAGATGTACCTCGCTGGATCGAGGCAACATTATATCATCATTACTTACGCAATACCCTCGAAAATAGTTCTCCCATTGACAAGGGTATCTATCAATAACCCGAACGCTGAGGCACTCTGTTCCGGTATTCCGAAATTGTCGCTACCGATCCCGTAATAATCGATCGCACCATCGGTGTCGTACAGTATTTTATCCAAAATGATAAGACACTGGACCAATTCGTCTTCGCAACCACAATCCAGAAAACAATCCAATTTGTCGGCCAGGAGATTCCTCTGAGTTATGAGCTGCAGCAGCCGTGTTTCCGCTTCGTCGATACTTTGAATTCCATACAATCCGTAGAACAGGATTGGGGGCCTGGCGATACGCATCAATCGGAAACCGCCGGTACTATCGAAGGCTTCCGCGAATAACAGCAAAGCACCTAGGAAGCTCGATAACGGCGGCGACCACGGCACCGTGTTGCCCTTGGTGTCAACTACCAAATCCTGGCCGACCGAAACGATTCTGCGGAAACGCTCCAAATCGATTTGTGCCGTTACCCCTAACGCCCTCAAGCAGTCTGCCCGACCATGGTCGGCGCGAGTAATCAGTTCATCCATTACACGCGACAATTCGACTTCAACCAATAATGCACGCAAATCTCCGTGTCCCTGGGTCTCCAATTCTGAATGCAATCGCCTGTATCCGTCGAGACCACGCGGCCACTCATTTTGATTCCAGGCGACTTGGGTCGATCACATGAGATTACGCAGCGTTGCAATGACCGTATCGCGTCGACTTTGTAACTCCGTATACGGCACTTGCAAGAGAAAACGTCCGCCATTAAACCCGACATTAGCGAGTGCTTCGCCCATCAGAACCAGCAAAATACTTGCAACCTCGTCCAGGCTTTGGGCAAATTTCCTATAGACCATGTTCAGCGAAGGCGTCAACGCTCCAACGTACCTGGCTACAAGCGCGAAGTCATCCAATTGCCTTCGAATGCCGAAGGATTTGTCTCTCTGCCTAGGGTCCAAGGCAAATCGCGCGGCCACGATTCCTTCCTGGATCGATGTCCGCACTGCTTGAGCTCACCCCTGAAGTTCCGGTGTCACGTCTTTCAACAGCGAGTTGGTCAGCAGCTCTTGAAGATCACGCTCCACGTCATCTCTAGCCTGCTGCAGCTCTGTTTCTGAAGAGGTTGGAGTTTGTGTAATTTTTGCGGTCGCCGGCGATGAAAGTAAAAACGGTAATCCGTTAGCTTCCTGGGTAATCGCATTGGCACGGGGATCATCTTTGAATCGGGCAAGTAAAGCATCGGCAATCTGCTTAGGATCGTTCGGGTCGCCAACTTTTAGCTCCCGACGGATTAGATTATCCAGAGCCAGGCGCTGTTGGCCGCCTTGAGCCGGAATACCGCCGGCGGAACTGCCATAAAACGGATTGGTATTTTGGAATGCTATAGTTTTCACCTTAGCTGATTAGTCCATAGTATCGTTTAAGCCGCAGCAGGCGAGCGCATTTCATTCTGCGCCCCTGCGGGTAGGATTTTTAATTCGTTTAAACGTCCGTTTACCCGATCTGCGAGTAAGCGCTGAGCAATTCGCCCTTTCCCCAAGGCATAACTGGCTGCACTGACTAAATGCCTCGGTGGCAGACCTCGTGGTATGCGGCCTTGCACTAAAATCTTTGATCCGGCGCGGACGGCTTGTTCATCGGTACGATCGAAACGGATAATGTCCGCCAGCGACCATTCGCCAGATTACGCCGGGTCTGAAAAGCGATTTCGTCCACTACTTCCGGTATTATTCGACTCGAGGTCATTAACAATCGTGGCGGCAACCGCTTGACGCGCTTCGGGTTGTATAGATCACCCCAAACCCGTGTCAGCTGCCCGGCATTCTCATCAAAACCAAGGCAGCGCAGCATTTCCGCTAGTATATGAATACGCAAATAAGCAGTTGGATGTGCGCCGCCGGGCCGAAAAGTCAGAGTACGCGGCGGGGGATGGGCGAGAAAGGTTGCCATGCCCCAAGCTGCCGCCGGGCCGCCTGATAAGATGGCTGCCAGATCGGCGAAAATTTCTTTATGCCAAAGGCCATAAATTCGGGTTAGACTGGGATCGCCGCTGATACGCAAAGTACGCCGAATGACTGCCTGCCGGTTTTCCTGCCAGATACCGAGATCGGCCTGGAGGTTGTGAGAAACCTCGTGCAGAAATACAGCCTGCCAGGGATTGTCCCGGTCCGAGGGAATGCGCACGATGGGAAACGGATTCGGCTCGCCCAGCAGTCGGTTGAGCAATACTCAGCGCCGTATTGTGGCTGGCGAAAAACTGTGTTCCATATAGCACAGCGGTTTAAGCAGCGGACCGCGGAAAATCTGCGGCGCCGCTTGCCGAATCGCTCGGTAACAGTCTTCGGCAATCACGTCGTGCGCCGACAAGGCTGGAGCGAAAGCGCTGCCTCGTTGACTGAAGATGTCAAAAAACAGGCCGAAAGCCCGCCGGGCACGATCGATTTCCCGTTCAACCAGCGCTATATCGATCAGCACACGTTGCTTCGGTTCGCCCTGCCAGGTTTGTTCGAGACGGCCAAGACGCCGTGCAATTTGCTTGTCGCTGGCGGCCAAACGCTGATTTGCGGCACGAAAGTGGGCTGCAGAAGGCGCATAGGGCCGATCCTGAGGCCGTATGCCTACACCCTCGCCGTCAATCTGACCCAGCCTGTGCGCCCCGCGCGGCTAGAGCCAGAATTTTCATGCGTAAGAATTTGCGCGTCAACATGGCCTTACCTTATTCAAACTGATGTTTCTCAACGGACCTGGATACTAATGGTTACCGGGCCGCGCAAAGCGTAACGTTGCCCACCGCACGTTGAGCAGGCGCTAAGCCCACCTGTACGACCGCGTATCATGGGCCTACCTGATGATCGTGCAACTGTACCGGCACGTGTTGCCTGCGGGCTGCGTGCCACACGAGCCGCCGCACGTTGAATTGCCTGCGGAGCGGCGCGAGGCGGAATGCGACGCTGACGAACGGCACTTTGCACGGTGCGAACGACACCGGGAACTGCCCGGGCGGCTTGGGACCCTTGACGGCGGGCAACGGCGCGAGTGGCACGTGTTACGCTACGAACCAATTGGCGACGAGCCGATCGCGGAAGATGCGAAACTCCAGGCATTGTGCGGCGTATCGTAAGTCCTGCAATGGCCTGAGCAGCCGCATCGATAGCATCTTGCTCTTCGGCAAAATCGAACAAGTCTTCCATCGTATCGAATACATCCGCCGGCAGCACCCGCCCTGCGACGGATGCGAGCCTTCCGACCGCTTGGGCTGCAGGATGAGGAATCAGGCTGGCGATGGGGCCTCCGGTACGGGCAATTTGTCCGACAATCGGCGCTGCCGCCCGAATTCCTCGCCCAACCGTACGGATAGCGCCACGGGCAACCCTGGCGACCCGGCCTAACCCTGCCCTTTACCACAAGTTGATATGGAGCAATTCAGGTCTCCGCCGACAGCGCAAAGCCCAAACACATGAACTGGAATTCGGTGTAGCCTTGCCAAAGAAGTTGATGCCCCGGCGGCGGGTCGTGGTTGCG
>JBOICY010000588.1:0-5178 GCA_050740335.1 Methylococcales bacterium
CAAGCGGCGGTGGGGTTTCCAATCTGAAGCCTGTCGCCGACGCGGGAGCCGACCAAACGCTTAAGGATACGGATAACAGCGGCAGCGAAACGGTGATCTTGAATGGCGGTGCGTCTTCCGACTCCGACGGAACGATTGTCGGTTACACTTGGAATGAGGGGATTGCTAGACTTGGAAGCGGCGCAAAGTTGTCAACGCCGTTAACTGCTGGTGCTCACAACATCACGTTAACGGTAACCGATAATGACGCAGACACGGGCTCGGATTCGATGGTGGTCATCGTAAACGCGGGTACACCACCCAATCAGCTTCCGATCGCGAATGCCGGCAGTGACGAGGTTTTAACCGATACGGACAATAAGGGCGGAAGTTCTAAGGTCACAGTAAACTATGCCGTCGTGCTGAAGACCTTATTAAGAGTTGGCGGGATAGAATGTTTAACGCGGAAAGGCGCGTTGGATTCAGGGTTGTTCCGCAAACGGTCTTAGTGCCGCGCTTCGATTCGATCGTCTTTCGTTCCGTGTTGTAACGGTCAAATCTTTCGAGTTACACGCTTTAACCGGGCCGAAAGTTGGCCCGGTTATTTTTTTGTTTTCATAATAAGAAATACATAACCGCAGACTTTCACTTTACAATTTAATTGGATAAAACGGGGGCTTCGGCCATCGCGTCGCTGATTCATTATCAATATTCAATGCGCGGTTAGGAGCGGAAGGAAGATGATGGCCGGGATGGCCAAAGATCTCGGCAACGAGGATATTGAACATATTTCGGATTACTACGCAAGCCAAGCCAAAGGATTGCGTGTCGTCGAGAGATAAAAAATTATTTGAATGGTGTTTGTGTCGGGGTTCAGGTGGATAGCCGTCGTGAATTCCCCGGGTTCCTGAAAATCACGGATTGCTGTTCAGTGAATTGGCTGCTTGAAGCCGATTGTATCGCCTGGAGAACTTTGTCGTGATTGGGTGACAGGCCGCATACCGGGTCGGCGACTGCCGGGTCGCCGGTCAGCAGATAAGCCTGGCAACGGCATCCGCCAAAGTCGCGGGTTTTTTCCGGACAAGTGCGGCAGGGTTCCCGCATCCAATCATCGCCACGGTATTTGTTGAAAGCCTCGGAATCTTCCCAGATTTCGCGAATGCTCATGTCCCGCACATTCGGGCAGTTCAGGCCGGGCAATTGCCGGGCGGCATGGCAGGGCAGGGCCGTGCCGTCGGGTGCGATGGTCAAGAAGGTGCTTCCCCAGCCGTTCATGCAGGCTTTGGGGCGGTCTTCGTAATAGTCGGGAACGACATAATAAATCTTCATCTTCCCCTTGAGTTTTTGCTTGTAGCTTTGGGCGATTGCCTCGGCCTTACGGAATTCTTCGCGGGTTGGCAACAGTTGATTCCGGTTCAGATGCGCCCAGCCATAATACTGGGTATTGGCGAGTTCGAGATAATCCGCGCCGAGTTCTTCCGCCATAACCAGAATGCTTTCCATTTGATGGATATTCTGCTTGTGAATGACCACACAGAGTACCATCGGATAGCCGTGTTTTTTGACCAGATGCGCGACTTCTCGCTTCTTGTCGAAACAGGTCGTGCCCGCGATAGAATCACTGAGTTCCCGGCTACTGGCCTGGATGCTGATTTGGATGTGATCGAGTCCCGCATCTTTGAGTTCGACAATACGTTCCTCGGCCAAACCGTAGGCGGAGGTGATCAAGTTGGAATAATAACCGAGATCCCGGGCGTGCTTGACCAGGATCGACAGGTCCTGCCTGGCCAAAGGTTCACCGCCGGAAAAGCCGAGTTGTACCGCGCCCATCTGCCTGGCCTCGAAAAGAACGCGCAACCAGTCTTCGGTATCGAGTTCTCCATTGTGAGACGCGAAATCCACCGGATTGGAGCAATAGGGACATTGCAATGGGCAGGCGTAGGTCAGCTCGGCCAGCAGCCAGCGCGGTTTGGAGACTTCAGTTTTGCCGGATCCAGCCATGTTCGAGTGCGACCTCGATAAATTCGAAGATGTCGTTCTTAAGACCGCTGGTGGAAAATTTTTCTTCGAGTTCCGTCACGATTCTTTCCAGCGTACGGGTTCCGTCACACAGTTTGAGAATTTCCGCAGAACTCTGGTTCAGTTCCACCATGCCTTCGGGATATAGCAGAACGTCTCGCTGTTGGGCTTCCTCCCATTGCAAGCGAACCATCGGTGAGACCGCGAAAACAAAATCGTCCGCAAGAGTCACGGCGCCTGCTCTTTGACCGAATGGTAGGGCGGCATTTCGGCTATATAGGCGAGATACATCGCATCCGCCATCGACCAGAGCACATCGAGTTTGAATTTCAGAATGCGCAACATTTTATCCTGTTCCTCGCGTGTTTTGTACCAGTCCAAGGTCAGTTGCAGTCCGTGTTCGACGTCGCGGCGTGCCTGCTTCAACCGGTTCTGGAAATAAAGAAAGCCCTTGCTGTCAATCCAGGGATAATTCGTGGGCCAGTTCGAGAGTCTTTGCCGATGAATGGCCGGCGCAAACAGCTCGGTCAGCGACGAGCTTGCGGCCTCGTGCCATTCCGCGGTCCGCGCGAAATTGACATAGGCATCGACCGCAAAACGGACTCCGGGCAACACGTATCGGAGTGAGGTGATCTCAACACGCGTGAGCCCGACTGCGATACCGAGTTGGATCCAGGCCTCGATTCCGCCCGGCTGATCCGCCGAACCGTCGTGATCGATGATTCGTTGTACCCATTGAATCCGGGTCTCACGGTCCGGACAGTTTGCGAGGATGGCCGCATCTTTGAGAGGAATATTGATCTGATAGAAAAATCGGTTTGCGACCCAACCCTGGATCTGTTTGCGGTTCAACTTTCCCTCATCCATCAATACATGGTAAGGATGATGGATATGGTAGTATTTTTCCATGGCGCGAAGTCGGCCCTCGAATTCTTCCCGGGTCCACGGCCTTCCGACGGTTTCATTCATGGGAGGATCTAAACGTTGATTTCCATGCCGTCCCGGGCGATTTCGATTCCCGCGTTCTCGAGGATTTTACATTCGTCTGAATCTTCGTCCAAGATCGGGTTGGTGTTATTGATATGGATCAGGATTTTGCGGGTATCCGGGAATTTGTTCAAGACACGGATCATGCCGTTCTCCCCGGATTGCGGCAGGTGCCCCATTTCGCTGGCTTTCTTTTTCGAGATACCCGCGCGCTCCATTTCGTCCTCGCGCCAGAAGGTACCATCGACCAGGATGCAGTCCGCATCCCGCATCGCCTGGTCTACGTGAGCTTCGATCGCGCCGAGTCCGGGTGAATAATAAAGCTTCCTGCCGCTCGAAATCTGTTCGATCGTAACGCCGATGTTGTCACCCGCGTGAGGGTCATGCCGGTGCGGCGAATAGGGCGGCGCCTTGCTTTTCAGCGCATGGGAATGAAATCTCAAGTCGTTGATTCCAGGAATCTCGAAACTGCCGCCATCCAGCGGAACATCATGATGATTGACTCCGCAGTAGTCCTCGAGCATTTTCAGCACCGGAAAGCCTGTGGTCAGGTCTTGTCTGACCATTTCGGTGCAATAAATATTCAAGGGGAGATTGCTTTCGCGCAGAATCAGAAGCCCGGTGGTGTGGTCGATCTGGCTGTCGATCAATAGCACAGCGCGGATTCCGGTGTCGCGGATCCCCGTTTGAGGCTGAATCGCCGGGAAGTTTTCAATCTGGGTCCGTATGTCCGGTGAGGCATTGAACAGCAGCCAATTGCGATCATCGGTACTGACCGCGATCGAGGACTGGGTCCTGGCAACGCCGTTCATTGCACCGCTGCGTAGACGCCTGCAGTTTGAACAGTTACAGTTCCACTGTGGAAATCCTCCTCCGGCTCCCGATCCTAATATTCTGACGTGCATAGCGGGTATTGTAGAACAATGAATAAAAACGCCGGATCAGGACTTTTCAGTCAACCTTGTTTGACCAGCCAACCTTTTGCAATGGACAGTATGCCTAAAAACGAAACGGGGTTCCATCCTGCGATGGAACCCCGTTTGATCCTGGATCGATGCTCAGCGATTGTAGATATACATCGTGACTTCGAAACCGAAACGAAGATCTTTGTAGCTTGGTTTTTCCCATCTCATATTCTGAGTACCTCCTGCGTCAATTAGTTATTCGTGTCGACAGCGCTTTTGGTAAAGCCAGCTCGAAGTATACGATGCATGCTTCCGGAAAGCAATATCCTATTTCGGTTTAAAACAGGCTCCACGGGCTTTGGTTTGGAAAGGCTGGGAACAGGTTGGGCAACTCGGGTTCTTCGATAACCGCAGGGTGTTCCATTCCATATTCAGTGCATCAAGAATCAACAGGCGGCCTGCCAAGGGCTCGCCGACATTGCTGAGGATTTTAATCGCTTCGAGCGCTTGAATGCTTCCAATGATACCGGTCAACGGAGCGATCACGCCGGTTCGGGTGCAACTTTCCGTGAGATCATCGAGGTCCGGGTAGAGGCAGTTATAACAGGGATTGGCCGCGTCGCGCAGGTCGAACACCGAGATTTGCCCTTCGAATCGGATCGTCGCACCCGAAACCAGCGGTGTCTTTGTCGCGACACAAGCCCGGTTGACCGCGAAACGGGTCGCGAAATTGTCGCTGCAGTCCAGTACGACATCCGCCGCGCCGATTTCCAACGCGAGTTCGTCCGCATCCAGTTGCCTGTCGCGCAATTCTATCCGGACGGTCGGGTTCAGAGCTTCAAGGGTTTCGCGGGCCGATTCTACCTTCGGTTTATCGATATCGAAAGTGCCGTGAATGATCTGTCGTTGCAGATTGGAAAGATCTACACGATCAAAATCGCTGAGGACCAGAGTGCCGACCCCGGCGGCAGCGAGATACATGGAAACCGGGGATCCCAGTCCCCCCACGCCGATAATTAGACCCCGCGCATTCAATAGCTTCTGTTGTCCCTCGATGTCGATCTCGGGCAGCATGATCTGGCGGCTGTAACGGAGTAATTGCTCATCGTTCATGGTGTCAATTTAACATCTCCAGTTCGTCATGAAAATCGAATATCAGGTCTGTAGAGAACAAATAAACTGTCCGGGTTTGTAGCACATGATTTGTCCGGTTTTTAATCCGGTACCGAGGAGGTACTCGGATGAAACGGACAAAATGGCTACAGGAGACTCGGAAGATGAGGTTTGA
>JBOICY010000589.1:0-9304 GCA_050740335.1 Methylococcales bacterium
GAGCGTGCCCTCACCTTAAAACCCAAGTCACCGCATTATGGGATCTCGAGCATCCTCCTGTCGAAGCATCGCTAAATTCTGGATTCCAGTTTCTTTATCATAGCGAATATGACGAGGCGATAAGTTACCATGATTAGTGATATCCTCGAGGTTAAATCCGGAAATTGCGAACGGAGCGGAGATTATTTATTCGAATGCAAGGGCTGTATTGATGTCAGAGCCAATCCGGTACTCGAAGTCTTGCGAGAAGTCCCTCAAAATAGCCGCGTACTGCTGGATTTCAAGCAAGTAGAACGCGTGAATTCAATGGGCCTTTCCCTGCTGCTGAAAATTTTTCAGGAATGGAAAAAAAACGGAACTCGCGTAGAGGTTTATAACCTCAACAAAATGGTCGGAATCCTGTTCAAGATTACTGGTTTGGGTAGTTACGTGATGAGCGGTGATCTGGCCGATGTCGTGAAAACTGCCGTTGCACCAGCCCTGCAACAAGCACCGATTGTTGCAAACCTGCCAAAGGTCCCATCTCAAGAGATCCTGGAACACACCGATTATCGGAATACTGCGATTTCGCCGGCGGTGTCCAGTATAAAGACCGGAGCTACCTTGCGATTTGCAGCGAACATCAGCAATAGTTTCCACCGGGGCGGATGGTTCGCCTTAACAACTTTTATGCAGCAACAACTCAAAACCGCTATACGCTTCGAACAATGTATGGATATTGCCCAGATTACCGGAAAGCAGGTTGATCTATTTTATGCCAATCCGTTTTTCGCGTGCAGCCTGATGCAATCCAAGGAACTGATACCCGTCGCGCGAACCAACGGAAATACCGAACAGGTTGTCGTACTCGGCCATGCGGAGTCAAGACTGGCTATCTCTGCATTCAGGGGTGCGCGCGTAACCACCGCTTCAGCGGACAGTTTGGTCTTTCTTCTCGGACGTAAAATGTGTGACTACAATGGCCTGAATTCATCGGACCTGACTTACAGTTACTCCGGGAACGAAATCAAGGCAATACAAAATCTAGTCAAAAAACGCGCGGATCTGGCTTTTATCTCCAGACAGACCTATGACGGGCTTTCGTCGTTCAGCCGGAATTCAGTATCCTTGCGTCTAATGTCGCAAGTATCTTTTTCCCACCCGCTTTTCTGTATTGCTCCCCATATCAATGGTATGAAGGGAGAATTTCAGGAAATTCTATTGAGTATGAATCGAAGCGAAGAAGGCAGAAAAATTTTGAATAATATTAAGATCGATGGATGGCATCCCAGTGAATCTGAGAAAATCGACAGGCTTAAAGATCTTTTCCGCCTTTACGTAAAACACTGAACGATCAGGATAGGAAATGCTTTGCTTCGAATGGAAGCGGAATTTCCGCTGCTTGTTTACTGTGAAAGTACATCGTTGGATGTGTTGAGACAGGAAGCGCAATATTCGCGGTGGATGCGCTTCGGTTGCCGGCATATACCGCGTTTCTAAGGAATAGTCACTGGCCTGCCGCGATCCAACACGACCCCGCAGACTCCCGATCGCAGTCCCCTTGATGACATCCGGCAGTGTATTCCGGCCACCTCGCTTTGGCCGTGATAGCTTCGAATTATCCCACGGGCTGATCCATGTTTGGGATGGGATCGGATCGATCGAAGCGACCCGATATCGCTGTTTCTACGAAATCCTCGATGATGCGGAACGGCAGCGTGCGGAACGCTTCCGCGCCGAGCAGCACAAAATCCGCTTCGTTACGTGTCGGGGGTGGCTTCGCCTGCTATTGTCGGCTTATACCGGTCTGCATCCGGGCGATATCCCTTTGACCCCGGGGGAACACGGCAAGCCGCGTCTGAATGACAATCCCCCGAATACCGGCCTGGTGTTCAATGTATCGCATTCCGGTGAACGCATGGTCTTCGCGTTCGGGTTGGATTGCATGCTGGGTGTCGATATCGAGCGATTTCGGGATATCCCGCGTCTCGAATCCCTGGTCGACCGGATTTGCTCGGAGCCCGAAAAGAATACCTGGCTGAATTTGCCCGCGGAGCGGCGAGCGCAGGTCTTTTTTGCGATCTGGGTGCGCAAGGAGGCGATTATCAAAGCGCACGGGCAGGGAGTTTCGCTGGGCATGCCGGACTGCGCGCTGTCGAATGATCTGGAGCGTCCCGTCAGTCTTCCCGAATCCTGTGGCAATGTGGAAGACTGGACGGTGCTTGGACTGGACTATCCCGAAGATTACAGCGGCGCGATCGCTGTCGGCAGCCCGCTCGGCTCCATGGTTCGCCAAGCCCTGCCGGAACAGCAACTGCTCAACCTGTATTTATCCCGGGAGCTTGGCTAGTGTTCATCCGGAAATACCCATTCCAGGGATTTTTCCTTTGCGGAACAGCGGAGTGGAATGTTAGACTCTGCCAAAAGATTACCATACCGACTCCGGCTCTTTTTGTGTACCATGTTTCCCGAAGCTGATCACTTCGGAGGAGGCATGATCAAGTCGAGAACCACAGTCCTGACCTGCGTTTGCGTGGCCTTATGCGCGGTTAAGGCTTCCGGCTGTCGAATGCTCGGATCTCATAAGTTCGGCGGTGGTGTCGAATTGAGCCAGGAACAAATGGAGGCTAAGTGTTGAAGTTTCAGGAGAAAGTACGGCAGTCAAGTTCGAAATGAACCGGCTGCAACGCCCACGACCGTTGCGCGATCAGGGTCCTATCAGCCAGAATTGCTCAGATCCATGGTGAAAGGCTTATGGCGGAACAAGGTTCGTACACCGCCGCCCACGAACGGCATGCTTTTCAATAAGGGGGATGAAACCAATCCCACCCATGGAAAGCAGTAAGATACACGTCGATTCATTCCGTCGTGCGATCCACAGAACCCTTTGTTCTACATTGTGTCGATGAATTGATACCCTGCGCCACAACCATTTGAGGAGAAACACCGATGACCATTCGTACCACTATCTTTTTACTATCGATCTCGGCCGCTATGCCAACTTTTGCCCAGGGACTACAAATGGACCCCGAGGAAATCAAGGCTCTCCGCACTTACTGTAAGGCCGACGTAGAACGGCTCTGTCCAACTGTGGAACCGGGTAGCGGCCGGATCAAAGCTTGCCTGATGGCAAATAAAGAACAAATGTCCGTCGGTTGCGCAAAGGCACTGCAGAAATTAAAGAAATCAAAGCAATAGGCAAAACCATCGGGACGTTGGTCGATCAAAGTGATTCGGCTTAGGGAAGTTCTAATAAATGCCTCTACAGGGTCAGAATGAACAGAATCAGCTTGTTCAGAGATTCTTTAAGAACAATATTGTTTGCGAGACCGAATAGAGAACTTTTTCCTTTTCTCCGGTGCAATCGTTACTTTAGGGCTCATGGCTATCGATCGGTCAATCCGGACTTCACAGTCGAGACAAAACGAGCGAGCGGCCGAGTGCGGCATCGCTAAAAAAATGATTGCAGAAAGTACAGCAAGATAATGAATCTGGCCGCTGGAACCCTTGTCGAAGCCCTTCAGGGGAGTGCGCGAAGCGACCGGTCGATCACCTATATCAATGGCAAAGTCGACGAACGCGAACTCCGCTACCGGGATCTCCGGGAACACGCAGCGGGCTTGCTCGGCTATCTGCTGTCGAATAAAGTCAGCGCAGGCGACGAATTGATTCTATTCGTCGAAAGCAACGAAGAATTCGTCGAGGTTTTCTGGGCGTCCCTGCTCGGCGGGATTATTGCGGTACCGCTCGCGATCGGGACGAGTGACGTTCATATCCAGAAACTCTTCAATGTGTTTCGGAGATTGCGGCGGCCCAGGCTGTACAGTACCGCGAAAAATATGAGGCGGATCGAGAAATTCGGCATCAGCCAGGGGCTCGACCGCGAATTCAATCAAATCCGCGCTGCGACTGTAATAGCGGCGCAAGGGTCGGACTGTCAGTCCCTCGCTAAACCGACTGAGGTGCTGCCGGATCAAACCGCATTTATCCAGTTTTCATCGGGTTCGACCGGGGATCCGAAGGGTGTGGTGCTGACCCACCGCAATGTCATGACCAATGTCCGCGGGATTCTGCGCGGCGTAAAAATACGCGACACGGACAGCAGTCTGAGCTGGATGCCGATGACGCATGATATGGGGATCATCGGATTTCACATCGCGCCGCTGGTGGCCAATGCGCCGCTATATCTGATGCCGGCCGAACTTTTTGTGCGCAGGCCCATGCTTTGGCTTCAGAAAATCAGCGAAAAACGCGCGACCATCACGGCTTCGCCGAATTTCGGATATAAACATCTGCTGAGACGATTCGATGCCGAAGCCGGTGAGCTGGATTTGTCCTGCCTTCGCCTGATTTTTAACGGGGCGGAACCGATTTCCGCTGCGCTGTGCCGGGCGTTTTCCCGGACCCTGATGCCGTTTGGATACCGTGATCAAGCTATGTTCCCGGTCTACGGACTGGCTGAAGCGAGTCTAGCGGTCACTTTCAGTGAACCGGAATCGAGCCCAGTATCCATCAAAGTTTACCGAGCCAGTCTGACGCGCGGTCGAGAGATCGAACTCGCGGACGAAAACGATCCCCGGAGTGTCGAACTGGTCAGCGTGGGTTCCGCGATCGAGGGATGTGCGGTCAGGATTGCAGGCAGCGATGGCCAGCCTGCCGCCTGCGGACAGGTCGGCCATATCCTGATCCGGGGCGACAACGTGACATCCGGTTATTATCGGGACGATGATCTGAATCGTCAGGTTTTCAAGGCGGATGGCTGGTTGGATACCGGGGATCTTGGCTTCACGAACGACGGGCAATTGTTTATAGCCGGGCGTAACAAGGACCTGATCATCATCAACGGGCGGAATTTCCATCCCCACGACCTCGAAAGCATTTGTGAATTAGCCGGCGGGTTCGAGTCCGGAAGGGTTGCGGCCTGCGGTCTGCGTACCGGGATGGATCACGGTGAAGCTCTGGTGGTTTTTGTGTTGTTCCGTGGACCTCTCGAAGACTTTATCGCGACAGTAAGGCAGTTCCGGCGTCTGTTGAGCGAGGAGGCTGGAGTCCACGCCGAATACGTGATTCCGGTTCGCACAATTCCGAAAACCACGAGTGGCAAAATACAACGCTACCTGCTGGCCGAGCAGTTTCTGAGTGGTGAATTCGATTCTCTGGTCGAAGACCTCGAGGGATTGATGGCGCCTTGCGACCTGAAGTTGACAGTGGCCGCAGTCGGCATCCAGGAAATTCTGCTGCAAATCTGTCGCTCGGTCATCGACGACCACGCGATCGGTATCGACGACAATCTATTCGAACTCGGAACCAGTTCCCTGAAGCTGGCTCAGATCCACGAACAGATCGACGAGTGCTTTCCGGGTCGGATTGATGTCAGCGATCTGTTTGAATATCCGAGTGTCGGGGCATTGTCCGCGTTTCTCGAACGCACACAGGACAGCGGGATTTGAGGGCGCGCGCGTGCTGGCAAAACCGGCCGCGGTGGCTTCGCCGGCTGGAACGCAAATTGGCTCCCTACCTCATTACTATCGGTGCGCGTTGGTTGATTCGGAGTTATCGCGTGCAGTCAGTAATCGGCCAAAATGGCTTCGACCGTTTGCTGGCGGACCGGGTAACCCTGCTCCCGTGCTTCTGGCACCGGCAAATTGTCTATTGCGCCTGGTTTCTGATCGAATCGATACCGCGCGGACTCAAGCTGGGTTTTCTGATCAGCCCTTCCAAGGACGGCGATATCGGCGCGAAGGTTTTCGAATTCCTCAAAATCCCGTTTATCCGGGGCTCGTCCAGTCATACCGGCGCGCAGAGCCTGCGTGAGCTGTACCTCGCGATAAAACGCGACGGTCTATCGATTGCGACGCCCCCGGACGGTCCGCTCGGACCTCCCTGCGTGTTCAAGCCAGGATGGGTCAACCTTGCGCGGCTCACCGGCGCACCGATGCTGCCCATCGCCTGCACCGCGGATCGCTTCTGGACCGTGAAAACCTGGGACAGTCTCATTATCCCGAAACCCTTCGCGCGGATCGTTGTCGCGCTGGGCGTTCCGGTTTATGCGGGAACGGAATTGGACAACACCGGCTTGGAACGTTTGCAGGATCGAATGGAAGATGAATTGAATGAACTTTCCCGAACCGCACGGCAGGCGATCGAAAGCCGGTAATCCAGATTGAACTCTTTAGGCAGTTAGAATCGAGCGATCAATACGGTAGGGCCGGACGCACCTTTTCCACAGATTCCTTAAGACCCTTCAATCCCGTTTCGAAGAACCGATTCATGGCCTCGACTGCCGCTTCGCCGCTAAGGGACTCAGTAATTACTAATATACCTTTTATAATGTTTTCAAAGCGCAGCCAGGATGGAATTGTGTATGAACACATCGTTACTTGCTCAGAATAGTATTTCCCCGGAAGTAGTGGAAGTGATTTCTCGTTTAAACCCTATTCAAAACTCGCAGGTGTTATTTCTCAAGACCTGACACTGAAATTTTTCTGCGAGCATTGCGGGCAGATCTACTGGCAAGGCAGCCATATCATGCGCGGGCCGAGCGATTGATCGAGGAATTTCGCGCTAAGAAACTTTGATTGAAAGGTACTTTGAACCTGGGATACCGTGCATTCCGGATTTCCCTCTGTAACTTGGCTCAAATACACGCCCGACTCGCTACCGGGTCTGTGTTAAACCACATTCTCATTTTCGGACTCCTCTTTGGATTTTGCCAAATCGCCCATAAAATGACGCCATTCGATCAGAAGGTTTCTGTCGATCTGGTAACCAAAAAAATCGGGCAGGCCTCTTTTCGTGCAGTGGGCATTATCGAAAACTTCCTTGAATTTTTTTCTTTGCGGCTCCTTGACTTTTGAATCTTCCATCTTAACCTGGGCATCGAGACTCCCCCTATCCTGGAGAAAAGACGTGATTGGAACATCATCATCGGTAATATCGCCGGCCCCCCACAAGCCACAGATGTCGAATGCAAGATGCGATTTTTTCTTTCCATCTGCCCAGGAATAAGCCATCTGGACAATCAGCTGTTCCAAATGACTGATCCGGGCGTCGATCGGATTTTCATATTGGTCCAAGAGCTTGAAATGCGTAGGATGCAGCACCTCCTTACCAACCACGGCCTCCAGCCCGGGGGGCGGCTCGCCAACCTCCCGTGGCTTATGCCGCTGTTGTTGAGCCGATTCGCAGCAAACCAGGCGAATCTTTTTGACGCGTATGTCAACACAAGCGGTAAGAAACTTTGCGATATCCTGAATAGGAATTCCGCCCAAGGTGCGTGCGCTGGATTTCCGAATCGATGCATTGGCTTCGACAAATCGGCTATGCCCGCAAAGCCAGATCTCGTTATAAGAAACGCTGGTCGGATTGGGCAGGTTGGTACTGTCCGGATTTGGTCTCCTCGACCAAAATATTGGCGCTTCTGAGCTTCCGCACGATGGCCTCGCACATTTTATTCATTTCCTTGTCGTCATCATTTTTCCCTAAATATACTACAGACACGCCCATACCAACCTCCCGGCTTTCCCAATTAGAAAAGACCAAATCGTTTAGATTTATAACAGTTCACTTATATCATACGGTCCACTAATATAATAGGAAATATTGGAATCCGCCAACCTTGGGACAAACCCCACCCCCTCTGTGCCAATATAGGTGAGACACCCGACCCACTTTAATTTACTGTAGGGCAGGAGGATATCACCAATGATCAAAGGTAAGAAACAATCTGATTCTGTAGCCCCGGTGGGGGAAATGGAAGGAGCCCGCAGGGCGACTGGAGTTTCCCCCACCGGGGCGGCCGCCGTACCGGCCGGGGGCGATCCTGAGGTACTGGCGAAACCGAAGCGGCGCCGATTCATCGCCGCCTACAAGCAGCGGGTTCTTGATGAAGCTGAGTAGTGCACTGAGCCGGGTGGGATTGCCGCCCTGTTGAGGCGGGAGGGGCTGTACTGACCACTTGGCGTCGCCTTGCACGATGCGGGGCCTTTGGCAGGGCTGACACCCAACAACGCGGCCGCAAAGCCAACCCGCGGCCTGCCGAGACTCAGCGCCTGGCAGAATTGGAGCAGGCGAATCAGCGGCGCCATCCGCAATACACCCAACCGGAGTTGCTGGCTAGCGCTCCCAACCAACCGGGGTCCCGGGAGTTCACCCAGCTCAAAGGGCCGGCAAAAGGCAGACCTATTTCTGTCGGTACGTCATCCTCGACGTCTTCTCCCGCTGTGTGGGGGTAGGCTGGAGGGTGGCAACGCGCGAGTCGGCTGCATTGGCCGAGAAACTCATCCGCAACCCCTGCACCAAACAGCGGTTCGAGCCTGGCGACCTGACCTTGCACGCAGCTCGGGGCTCCAGCCTGACCTCCAAACCGGTGGCCTTCCTACTGGCTGACTTGGGGGTGACCAAGACCCCCAGCCGTCCCCGCGTCAGCAACCACAATCCGTTCTCCGAGGCCCAGTTCAAGACACTCAAATATCGACCGACTTTCCCGAAATGTTTTGGCTCGCTGCAAGCTGCCCGGGCTTTCTGTCAGCCTTTTTTGCGTTGGTATAACACCGAGCACCGCCACTCCGGTATCGCGTTCATGACCCCGGAGTCCGTCCACTCCGGTCATGCACCCGAGATCGTACCGGTTCGACGTCAAACCCTTGAGCTTGCCTTTGCGCTCTACCCACAACGCTTTAAAGGCCGGTTACCGGTGCCAAAGGCTATGCAGACAGCCGTGTGGATCAATCCGCCAAACGTAGTTACTTCTTCCAAGGCTAAGGAGGTTGATTAGCGACACTAATTTGTCCATCTCAGTGTCTCATTTCTATTGACACATTCCGTGGTGAGGTCTTTCCACCTGTAACTGCTAAAAAGGAAATCGGTAGGATAGGTAAGGGAATACAATTTAAACTCAATGAAAAAGCAATTCTGATCGGCAGGAATCGAAAAATTCGGGATTGGATCATTATTCCGCTTCTGTCACTGATCCTAGGCTATACCACGGCTCTAATCGTTTCTATTGTGGGAGCAACCGCAGACAACCATCCTGTAAAGGTAGCTGAAATAATTCCAAAGTTTCTACTCATATGGGGAATGATCTGGTCAATTGAATGGCGAGCAAGGCTAAGGAAGGGTGATCCTAATAACTGGGAACCTGAAATCATAATTCGGCCGGTAAGACTGTTCTTCGGTTTGCTTGTACTTCCTTTATGGGAGGGTATTGCGTAAGTAATGATGATATAATGTTGCCTCGATCCAGCGAGGTACATCTCTGTCACATGGTCCGAAATGTTCAAGTAAGCAAACGGTTAAGAAGGCAGTCATGCGAAGGCTAAGCCAC
>JBOICY010000590.1:0-12353 GCA_050740335.1 Methylococcales bacterium
TTGTGAAACAGGGGACCCCTTTGAAAGTTGAACGAAGCATCCTGCGGTCGATAGATTTCGGTACCGGTCAGGTCCGCCGGCAACAGGTCCGGTGTGAATTGAACCCGATGAAAATCGGCCTCGATGCCCTTGCTCAACATGTTTATGGCGCGGGTTTTCGCCAGTCCGGGAGCCCCTTCAACCAAGATATGCCCGTCGGAAAGAAGCGCGATCAGCATCCGATCGACCAGAAACTCCTGGCCGATAATATTTTTTTGCAGATAGGCTTTTAAAGCCTGGAAGCCATCTGCGGGCTGGGCGGAGACCATGACAGCTTGAGGGATTGAGGTTGGCATATTCCTGTTATTCATCAACCGATTTTATCACTGATATTCCGGATCCGTTGCATTCAGACCGCCCGCCGGATCAGCGGTTCCAGTTTCGAGGCGATCATTCACTCCGGCGCTGACCAGGTCAAATCCGAGCTAACACATCGATGGGCCAGGTCATATTTTCAGAAATGTGAAGTCGTGCACATTTCTGCGATTTCATTCCTGCCGAACACGATAACTCGTTAAAGAATTCGATGCGCGAACCGCTAAACACTGTGTCGAAATTTGTGCAACGAAAATCAAGATGGCCTACCACGTCGCGAGGAACCGGGGATTTACACTCATCGAACTCATGGTGACACTGGGAGTCAGTGCGCTGGTGTTGAGTATGGGAATACCTGGTTTTCAGGGACTGATCCGGGACAACCGAATGACCACGCAATATAACCAGTTTGTTTCTGCTTTAAATTTGGCAAGGAGCGAAGCGATCAAGCGTAGCATCGATGTCACTATATGCAAGCGCAACACGGCCGGAAGCGCGTGCAACAATGCGGGAACCTGGGAAAGCGGCTGGATCGTTTTCACCGACCTCGACGACGATGGCGCGGTCGATGCCAATGAAACCATTCTGAGGGCTCATGAAGCATTCGATGGAAACAACACCTTGCGCACCGGACAAAACCGCGTCACTTACAACGGCCAGGGTTTCGCGGTCGGTTTCGCGAACACTTTCAGGTTGTGTGACAGTCGGGGAGTTCGCAATGCAAAGGGTCTGGTAATTTCGAATAACGGTCGAACTCGACGCGCGATCGATAGTAACGGAGACGGAATTGTCGACAATGGTTCGGGGAACTCGATCGCCTGTCCATAGTGGAGGAGACGTCAATGCAACGATGCAATGCAACTGGGCGGGGCTTTACCCTGGTCGAGGTGCTCGTCGCCGTATTTGTCCTGGCTTTGGGTCTTTTGGGACTTTCCGGCCTGCAAGTCGCGAGTTTGCAGAACAACCACAGCGCCTATCTCCGATCACAAGCTACCCTGCTGGCCTATGATATGGCCGACCGAATGCGCGCAAACGCAACGGCACTCGCCGCATTGGCCTACGACCAGCCCGCGGCCACGATGAACGCCAATTGCACGACCGTCACCGGCTGTACGCCCGCGCAAATGGCGCTGCACGATATGTATGAATGGAGCGCTGCGGCTTCCCAGACCTCGGTGGCCAATGTGCTGCCGAACGGCGCCGGGATGGTCTGTCTTGATTCCGTGCCCGACGACGGAACCTCGGCCGCCCCGAACTGTGACGGAAATGGGACCAGCTATGCGATCAAAGTCTGGTGGACCGACGATCGAAGCGGTCTTCAAAAACGCTTTGTCACCACGGTGAGCTTCTGATGACCAGCCAAATAAAGAATTGCCCACTGTGTGGCAGCCAGAACGGTCTCACCATGATCGAACTGATGATCGCGATGCTGTTGGGTCTGGTGCTCATGGGCGGCGTGGTCCAGATATTCGTCGGCACCAAGCAGAGCTATAACCTCCAGGAAGCCCAGTCCAGGTTGCAGGAAAACGGCCGTCTGGCCATGCATTTCCTGCCCCACGACATTCGGCTGGCGGATTTCCAGGGCTGCCGATCGAGGCAGCAGTACACGATAAATCCCATCATCGCCAATCCAAACGTACCATCTCCATCGCCGCCTCCCGTTATAGATCCCTTGGACCCTAAATCAATATGGAACCAGAACGGCGGGATTAGAGGGTTTAACAATGTTGTGGCCGGTACCCCGGACCCAGTCACCGGCTTGCCCGTTGTTGCTCGTGGCGCCACGGTCGCCAGCTTATCCATTATCGCCGGAACCGACATTATCAATCTCCAATTCGCGGGCAGTTGTGCCGGCCACTTGGTTGAAAACATGACCGCTAACAACGCGAACATCCAGATTGATGCCAACAATACCTGCGGTCTGTCCGCTGATCGGCCCAATCTGACACCGAATTGGCCTTATTTCATCAGTGATTGCGTAGACACCGATATCTTTCGCGCCGGGGTCGATCCTGTTCTACCGCCGGGATGGGTCACTCATGCCATTGCCGACAATAATAGCAGTGGTTCCTTGAAAAAAGCCTACGGGACGGATGCCGAGATCTTCTCCTTGCAATCGATAACCTACTTCATCGCGCAGAATACGATTGGAAACACCTCTTCTCTGTATCGGCGCGACAACGCCACCGGTACTAGCGAGGAAGTGGTCGAAGGCGTCGAAGATATGCAAATTCTGTATGGCGAAGATATCAATGGTGACAATACCGCGAATTATTATGTCAGCGCCGCGAACGTGGTCGCGATGCAAAACGTAGTCAGCGTCAAGGTCACCCTTTTAACTCGATCTCTATCAGACGTTAACGTCACCAGCCAGCCAGTCACCTATACCTATAACGGTGGCCTGCCGACCACCGCGGCCGACCGCCAACTGCGCAAGGTTTTCACCTCCACCGTTACGCTTCGAAACCGTTTGCCCTGAGAACCTGTCATGAACAAATCCAAAGACTCTTCTTCAAACCAGAAAGGCGCGGCGCTGGCCGTGAGTCTGATCATGCTGCTGGTCCTGACCCTGGTCGGTATCACCGGCATGCAGACCACCATGATGGAAGAAAAGATGTCCGGCAATGGCCGCGACTACAATCTCGCGTTTCAGTCCGCGGAAATCGCGTTGAGAACCGCCGAAACCTACGTAGAAAGCCTGATCACGACCACCGATTTCAACACCAAGAGAATCAACGACGGCCTGCTTTCGGAGGCTCAAACCGATCCGGATTATTTCAATAGCGATACGTGGTATTCGACCAATGGTTCGACGGTCGGATCGGTCCTGACAACTTACCTCGTATCCTCTTTATATGGGACTCAACCCCGATATATCGTCAAATACGTCGCCGAAAACGACCCGGACACCAACGCCCGGCTCAACATCGGTGGATATGGCGAAAAACTCCCCGGAGCCCAGGTGACCGTATTCCGGATAACCGCCCGGGGAACAGGAGGCACCAATGACTCCCGGGTGCTCCTGCAATCCTATTACGGGAAACGTTTCTGATCGCGATCCAGCAAAAATCTACCGCTGCCAATTAAAAACGGCCCAGTAGCCCGGAGAATTCTATGAATATTCAAACCCGCCGCAAACGCCAAGTGCATGCCTTAGCGATCATGCTGTCAGTAGTCTCGGTTGAACTTTCGGCCGCCACGCTTACGCTGGAAAACACTCCGCTGTTTACGACCAACGCGGTCAAACCGAATCTGATCCTGTCGATCGACAATTCCGGCAGTATGGACTCCGAAGTCTTTTTGGAGAGTAACGACGGCGCTTTGTGGTGGGATACCGCCAACCATACCTTCGTCACTGGCGGTGCGGTTAACTTCAATATTGCGGGGGCTGCGAATGCGTCCTGGAAGAAGTTTGTCTATCTATTCCCCAACGGCACCGGCGCAGGAGAACGTGTCTATGCAGACAGTACCGACGACCACTATGCGATTCCGCCATTGCCGCAGTACGCCTTCTTGCGCTCCAGTAACTACAACAAGATGTACTATGATCCGAATGTAACCTACAACACCTGGGCGGATTACGGTCTCGCGACTTACGGGAACATTAATCCGGCCAGCGCGCCGTCTGATCCGGTAACCGGAACCGGGGTACCGGTTGACCTGACCAATAATATTAAATCCGACGCATCGAATAAGACCTTCAGGCTGTTCACCGGAACCAATGTACCTTCGGGAACCCAGTATTCCATCGCGGGGACATCGACCTGGCTAACCCTGACCTCCAATTACACCGTCCCAAATAATACAAGCGGACAGCCCTCCTATATCGATTGGGGTTTGACCTATTTCCCCGCAACCTATTACATCAAGGTCACCTCCGGTACCTACACAATAAACGGAAGCTCAGGGGATTGCTCAACACCCAATACCACACACTACACAACATTGGAAAATTTTCCCGGTACATTGAGCGGTGTCGATGCGCTCGGACCGGACGGCGCCTGCCTGACAAAAGTCGAAATCAAACCGGCAACAGCCAGTTACGCCCATAACGGATCGCGAACCGACTGCGCCAGCACATCTTCCTGCACCTACACGGAAGAAATCCAGAATTTTGCCAACTGGTACAGTTATTATCGTAAGCGCCATCTGACCCTGCGCGCCGGCATGGGACTTTCGTTTGAGAACATGAAGGCACTCCGTACCGGCCTGTTTACGATTAACAATCGAAATCCCGTAAGCATGTGGGATGTGGATGTGGTCGCCCAATACAACAGCTTTTTTGAAAAGATGTATGCTGTCGCGGGCAACGGCGGCGGAACACCGAACCGGCAGGCACTGGATTATGCCGGACAGCAGTTTATGCGTACCGACACAGGCGCGCCGATTACGGAAGCCTGTCAGAAAAACTTCACTCTGCATTTCACTGACGGGTATTCAACGCTCAATAATCCTGCGACCCCGCCGGGCAATGCGGATGGCGGTAAAGGCGCTCCCTATCAAGACTCCTATACGGATACCTTCGCCGATATTGCCATGAAGTATTACACGACCGTGCTTCGAAGTGATAAAACCGCCAATCAGGTTCCCACGGCGGTCGGTTGTAACGCATCGCCAATCGACCCCCAATTGGATTGTAACAACAACCTGCACATGAATACATTTACGGTCGGATTGGCCGGAAAGGGCACAATATTTGGCGTTACTCACAACGCTGTTCAGGATGCCTATGGCAGTCCACCGGTGTGGCCAGATACCAATACCGCGCGCGATCCGAGACAGATTGATGATCTGTATCACGCCGCGGTCAATGGCCGGGGTGAAATGTACAATGCCAGGTCGCCTCAAGACTTAAAGGCCAAACTCACAAGCGCCCTTCAGAGCATACAATCAAAGGTTGGTTCGGCCGCGGCGGTTACCTTCAACACCGCGACCCTGGAAACCAACAGCGCCGTCTACCTGGCATTTTTCAATTCCGGCAACTGGAGCGGCGACCTGGTATCCTTCGGCCTGGACAGTCTTGGAAACGTCAATCTGGCCAGTACCTGGTCAGCCGCAAGCTTATTGGATAGGGCTACTCCGCCACCAGCTTCCAGAGTTATCCTGACACACAATGGCTCGCTCGGTGTAGGATTCCAGTGGGCGAATCTGAGCGCAAGCCAGCAAGCCGATTTGAATCTGGTCCCCGGAGGCAACGGCCAGAGAGGTCTGGATTTCATCCGCGGCGACCGCAGCAACGAAGGCTCGGGAAAATTCCGGGTGCGGGGCAGCGTGTTGTCCGACATCGTGCACTCCAGCCCAATCTTTGCGGGGAAACCGAATCTCGGCTGGCCGGATACGGTACCCTTTCCGACCACAGCACCCGATCGTTACCTCGATTTCAGGGCGAATCTGATCAACTACCCCCGCAGAGAAGTCGTTTATTTCGGGAGCAACGACGGCATGCTGCATGGAGTCCAGGCCAGCGACGGGCAGGAAATTCTGACTTACATTCCGCGTAATTTGTATTCCACGAGTGTCAATCAAGGCCTTCATTATCTCGCCGATTCCCAATATCAACACCGGTACTATGTCGATCTGTCACCGACGATCTCGGATGTCTATATCGATCGCAACGGAACTGGACACCCGGCCTGGCATACCATCCTGGTAGGGGCCGAGCGGTCCGGTGGACGGGGCATTTTCGCGCTTGATATAACCGATCCCACGCACTTCTCGGAAAGCAATGCCACGAACCTGGTATGGTGGGAATTCACCCATAACGACATCGGCGGCAACCTCGGCTTCACCTACAGCAAACCCACCGTAGCAATGATGGAAAACGGTCGCTTCGCCGCGGTTTTCGGTAATGGCTACAACGATAGCGGTACCGGCGAGGCGAAACTGTTTATCGTATTTATCGACGGCGGTCTCGACGGGGTTTGGACCGATGGCAGCAGCGGCACTAATCTGGACTACATCGTGCTTTCAACCGGTGCCGGCTCGACCACAACTCCGAATGGACTCGCAACACCCGCGGTGGTCGATATCGATGGAAACGGCGCCGCGGACCGGGTTTACGCCGGAGACCTGCTCGGGAATATGTGGGTATTCAACCTCAGCGATGCCACCACCCTCGGCTCACCGAACAGCAGACCGACCTGGAAATCCGCGTATTTGAGTGGTACGACCCCGGTGCCTCTATTCGTTGCCAAGGACTCGTTAAACAATCTACAGCCTATCACCTCGAAACCGGCGCTAGTATTTCACCCCAACCCCCCTTCCGGAGGAACCCATGATCCCAATGTCCTGGTTTTCTTCGGGACCGGGAAGTATCTGGAACAAAGTGATCTGACCACAACCAGTACACAATCGTTCTATGGCGTTTGGGACGACGGAACCAGCAATCTCGACCGAAGCAAACTGGTCCAGCAGACGCTCAGTACCGGAAGCTTTACCGATTCAACCGGGACCACGCACACCAATCTCAGGCTCATCAGCGACAATTCGGTTAACTACAGTAGTAAATCCGGATGGTATATGGATCTGAGTCTCATCGCCGGTGAACGCGTGGTGGTGAATCCAACTGTCCGGGGTTCGCTGGTCTTCTTCAATACCTGGATACCCGATTCTTCGGCATGTCATTCCGGGGGAACCGGTTTCCTGATGTCCGTCGAACAACTCAACGGAGGGGAACCTGACGCGCCCGCATTCAATGTTAACTCCGATTCCGTTGTGGATAAAAACGACTTAGTAACAAGCGGCGCGACCAGCCACGCGGCGGCCGGGGAAGCCTATGTCAACGGTCTGCCTGCTCAATCGACTTTCCTCAGCAATAAACAGTACACGCCGGGTACCGGAAGCAAGGTTATCGAAACACGGGATGTGGCCGACCTCGGCGGTCCGGGTTCGGGACGGTTATCGTGGCAACAGCTCAGCAATAACTGAAACTTCGATCATTGGAAGGGTATTGCGCAGAAAATTCAAGCGAAGGTCAATCGACTAACTTAGGAATATTGATATGAAAACACCAAAGCAACGCGGATTTACGCTGCTTGAACTGATGGTTACGGTAGCGATCGTTGGTATCCTGGCAGGTGTTGCCTACCCGGCTTACCAGGGTCAGATCCGTGCAACCCGTCGCGCGGACGCCCAGGCGGATCTGCTGCAACTGGCGAGCTTCATGGAACGGTTTTTTACCGAAAACAGCCGGTACGACCGGGATATGGCCGGAGCGAACGTCGTTCTCCCATTCAGCCGGTCGCCTCAAAGCGGTTCAACCATCGCTTACAATCTGGCCCTGAACGCCGTGGACCAAACGAGCTACACATTAAGGGCAACGCCGGCCAATGTCCAGGCAGGCGACGGATACCTGGAACTGCTTGATACCGGGGTGCGCGGCTGGGATACCGATAATAATAATGTGATTGGCACGGGTGAGTCTGACTGGGAGAAATGAGCATTGTTCGACGCGCGGAATTCGTGATGTCGTTGATTTAACGACAGTACACAATTCCCCGAATCCAAAGGCTTTGTAACGTTTCTCTTCCGAATTCTATAATCTTATTCCGATCCAGGTAAAGGAGTTCTTTAGAAATACCGATTAAACAATCTTCCGCTGTTTTGTCGGCAGTTGCATCCAGTATCTGCAGAAATCGGTAAGTCACCCCATTGATTTCCGTGAACTTGACCTGATCCTCCGGATTCCGATACGCCACCACATAAGTTGGATCGTCCGGCGGTTGTTGGGGTTTAAAGGAAGTCGAAATTTTATGGACCGGATAGCGATATACCAAAGGCCAGGCTAGATCGGAAACGCGATATTTGTGTTTGAGGGCTTCAGCGGAAAGCGCACCGCGCCCGTGCGCCGGCTGCTCATCGACGGCGAGCGCCAGAGCCAATTCCACCCACTCGTAGTGAGCCAGTTCCAATAGAAAAGGAAAATCTTCTTTCCGCTCACCCCGTTCATTTTGCAGATATTCTAGAAACTCCTCCGGAATCTCGGAAAAATAGGGAGTCTTGCAGCGGTGGCGGGAAAAAAAATCCTCCACCATATCACTCCAGATTTCCTCGCTCGTAATCCGGCGCAATACCGGGAAGCTATTCGAAAGTAAACTTTCAACATTGTTGAACATCAGCTCGCGGTACAGATCTATCCGGCGTTTTTCGATATCTTCGGGAACAGACGCACGGTCCGGATCCCGGATATAAGCCGTAAAGCGGTACTGGTGTTCGGTAAATGAAGCTGGCTTAACCGTAGCGGACATTCGGCTCTGACATCGTGTCGGTCTGGATCGAACGAATCATCTGAACTTCGTCCACCAATTCGGGCAACGAAGGAATATTGAAATCCCTTTCCAGCAAGGTAGGAAAAACACCATGAAGTCGGTAGGCTTTTTCGAGCAGAGTCCATACCGGGGAAATCACCTCCGCACCGTGAGTATCGACGATCAGATCCTGAGCCTCGACGTAGTGGCCCGCGATATGCGCGTAGGCGATTCTGTCGGCCGAAATTGCCGCGAGGAATGCTTCCGCATCGTAACCGTGGTTCACGCTGTTGACATAGATGTTATTGATATCGAGCAATAATTCGCAATCAGCCTGAGCGAGGACCGCATTCAAAAAATCGATTTCCTCCATTTCTTTGCCCGGAGCAGCATAGTAGGAAACGTTTTCGATGGCGATCCGTTGCTCCAGCATATCCTGGACCCGGCGAATTCTACCGGTTACATATTCGACCGCCTCTTCGGTGAACGGAATCGGCATCAAATCGTATAAATGTCCGTCATCGCTACAGTAACTCAGATGTTCTGAATATTTTCGAATCCGATGAAGGCTCAGAAACTTCTTGATTTCCAGGATAAAAGCTTCATCTAATGGGGCGGGACTCCCTATCGAAAGGGACAGTCCGTGGCTCACAAAGGGAAAACGTTCACTCAAGGCTCGAAATTGTTTTCCGAGCCGTCCACCGAACTTGATCCAGTTTTCCGGGGCGACTTCATAGAAATCGACAGCAACGTCCGGCACTGTTGCCAACGAATCAAGAAAAGCTCGCCGCAGTCCGAGCCCTGCGCCTTCAACGGTAAAATGTCGTTTCACAATCATCGGGCAAGGTACTCTGCCGCGGCGATGCCGCGGCAGAGTCCGTTGCATGAACGGCGGAATCCAAGAAAATTACACGGCTAACCTGTATTTCAATTTGTCACCGAAGCGGTCTTATTTCTTTTCGCTGGTGCTTTCCTTTGCTTTATTCTTATTGGCCGCACACTTGCCTTCCCCGCATTTGCCTTCGCCGCAGGAACCTTCGGCTTTCTTTTTTTGTTCCATTTTCTTTTTCATTTCACCGCCACATTTGCCTTCACCGCAGGAGCCATCCGCTTTTTTCTCGCCCTCGGCAGTTTGCATATACCCACTGGCAAGATCTGTCATTCCAAACGGGCTCTGTTCGGCATTGACGATCGGTGTCAAAGAAAAGGTTGCGGCGACAGCGGTACCGATCGCAAGCGCCCGGGGGGTTTTGGAAAATTTCTTGCTCATAATAAAATCTCCTCAATCGACTGAATAGGTGTATTGACAACGACTGGAAACTCCGCTAAGGCCGGAGTTCCTTTCTGTTTCCCGGATAGTGCTATTTTCGAAAAATAAAATACCCTAAAACCTTAGGTCAGGAATCCAGTCATGTGTCCTGGATCATCTTTATTCTGGTCGGCTCGTTCCAGAGCCTTCTCCAAATGGGATGGCACTCTCAAGCAACATGCCTGACCCATAGGACCTTGCGTCCGTATAAAATCTTACCCGCCGCTTGGCCCTCACAGTATCAAATCGAAAACTTTTTGTATATCTCCCGATAATCACCGACCCGAGTAAGGAACAGGCAACAGGTTTCTCATCATTACGGCTTGTCCTTGAATTCGCATAAATCCTCAATCGCACAACTGGCACAACGTGGCTTGCGCGCGACGCAGGTATAACGGCCGTGCAAAATCAGTAAATGGTGAGCGTCTTTCCGATACCTCGCAGGCACCCATTTCTCAAGTTTTTTTTCCACCTCGAGCACATTTTTTCCGGGTGCGAGACGGGTCCGGTTACAGACCCTGAATATATGTGTATCCACCGCAATCGTCGATTGCCCGAACGCTGTGTTGAGAATCACATTCGCCGTTTTCCGACCGACGCCCGGCAAAGCTTCGAGCAATTCTCTTCGATTCGGCACCAGACCCTGATGCCGGTCCAGCAAAATCCTGCAGAGCGCGATGATATTTTTGCTCTTGCTGTTGAACAATCCGATCGTTTTGATGTAATTTTTAAGTCTGCTTTCACCGAGCGCGAAAATCTTCTCCGGTGTATTGGCGACTGGAAACAGCTCGGCGGTCGCTTTGTTGACCCCTTTATCGGTGGCCTGGGCAGACAGCACCACCGCGATTAACAGCTCAAAGGGCGAGGAATATTCCAACTCGGTGCTCGGATTGGGGTTCGCTCGGGCGAGGCGCTCGAAAATGATCTTGCGCTTTTCTTTATTCACAGGACTCGACAAGACCGTAACTTCGACGACAACATTGAACAGATCAAACTTTTTTTCGAGCAGAAAGGCTGAACCTTCGTAAAGCCTCCCTTTGCCTTTCAATACGAGCGTCGAATTCTTGTTTTTGCCGCTCCTTCCGACTATTCCGAGCCTCAAAACGGGCTTTCGCCCGCCTCGCGACATTCCTTCTGGCATTTGTATCCATGCCTTCGGTACGCGGGTCTCCGGCATTCACGGCATTGAGTACGATACAGTCCACCGGACAGGGCGGAATACACAATTCACAACCGGTGCATTCCGATTCGATCACAGTATGCAGTTGCTTCGGCGCTCCGACAATCGCATCAACCGGGCAAACCTGAATACATTTCGCGCACCCGATACAATCCGCTTCAACGATCATCGCGACTCTTGCCGGTGCTTCCAACCCATGGAGGGGATTCAATGTCTTGGGATCGACCCCCAGCAAATCCGCGAGTAAACGGATTCCTTCCACGCCCCCAGGAGCACACTGGTTGATATCGGCTTGTCCCGCTGCGATCGCTTCCGCATACGGCCTGCAACCGGGATAATGGCACCGTTGACATTGAGTTTGCGGTAAAATTTCCTCGATTTTGTCGATAAATGATTTCAACTGCATCGGATTATTATATAAAATTACCGCGGGTTTGGATCGACCAGGAAATCACATTTCACACCAACCGGTTTTTGAGGTTACTCCATTGTCAAGATCGCTTCAGGACCAGTTACTTAACGCGGGTTTGGTCAGTACCAAACAAGCGAAACAGGCCAATGCGTCTAAATCTAAACAGAAACGACAGCAGAGGAACCAGAAAACCCAAGTAAAAGACAGAACTCGCCTCGAAGTTGAACAGAAAGCGGCCGAGAAAGTCGAACGGGACCTGGCGCTGAATCGTCAGCGGGACCAGGAAAAACAGGTTCGGGCTAGCGAGGCTCAGATCAGACAACTGGTCGACGGAAACCGGATCGTCGAGGACAACGAGGGAGAGGCCTTCCACTTCAATCACAAGGGAATCGTCAAAAAAGTCTATGTTTCCGAGCCGGTGCGCCTTCAAATCATTAACGGCCAGCTTGCGATCGTCATCAGCGGAAACCGCTACCGGGTGATTCCTGCCGAAATTGCTCAAAAGATAAAGGCCCGCGACGAGTCTGCTCTCGTCCTTTGGCAAAACCCGACCCGTCCGGATCACTATGGGGAAATCGACTCGGCTTATGCCCAATACAAGATCCCTGATGACCTGATATGGTAACCCCAGCTTCGGTTGAAGCAGCCAACATTTCCGATCTCGCGCGCAGTTTCCCCCCGATTTTCGAAGCCGACGCACAGATCCTGGTACTCGGCTCCATGCCCGGACGAGCCTCGTTACAAGTGCGTCAATACTATGCGCATCCGCAAAACGCCTTCTGGGGGATTATCGAAACTATTTTTGGTATTTCCCGGACGCTCGGTTACCGCGAAAGGACCGTCCTGCTGACC
>JBOICY010000591.1:0-2709 GCA_050740335.1 Methylococcales bacterium
GAGGACGCCCATCTTAAAGTGGCTACGGTAGATGGTTGGGAAACGCGTAGTCGTCCCGGACACTTTGGCCCGATAAAGGGCGTCCTTTGCCACCACACCGGCGGGCCGACGCGCGGCAATATGCCTAGCCTTCGCACAGTGACCGAAGGGCGAAGCGATCTTCCGGGACCACTGGCGCAACTGTGCCTTGGTCGTGACGGTACCTATTACGTGGTCGCGGCAGGCCGGTGCAACCATGCTGGAAAAGGGGGGTGGCGAGGCGTCCAGTCCGGGAATATCAGTTTCATCGGTATCGAGGCGGAAAATACTGGTATCGATAATCCAGGAGATTCGAGGCACGATCCCTGGCCTGAGGTACAGATGGATGCGTACCGCCGAGGGGTCGCGGCAATTTTGCAGCACCTCGGTCTGGAACCAATCATGTGCGCGGGGCATAAGGAATATGCTCCTCGGCGCAAACCCGACCCGCTCTTCGACATGGATGAGTTCCGCGCAGCGGTTGACGCGGTCATGAAGGGTAGGGTGTCCAAGCTCCCGCTCATACCGGGGGCTGAAAGCCCGGATCAACTTGAGACAGACGCCGTGCCTCGACTAACCCTGCGCCGCGGTTTAAAAGGTGAGTTGGTCAAACACATGCAGGAAAAAGTCGGCGTTCGACCCGATGGCGAGTTCGGTCGCAAAACGGAGGCCGCCGTGCGCGATTTCCAACGTGCCCGCGGGATGGTCCCCGATGGTATAGTCGGACCCAAGACTTGGGCCGCCCTGGATCAATAGGAACCGATGCTAGGCGCTTCCATTGGTATCGTGATTACAGCCTTGAGCGTCACATGGCAAGGTTCTGTTGCGGACATGCCGGATTCCAGCTCTAGATTCGGAAGGTATGCCGCAGCCGGGAATACGGCCACAACAATGGACGTGGTGAGGGAACAAAACGGTCAGTATCAAATTTTGCTTTCCGGGGATGGCGAGGAATCGGAGGGAGCGGCGACCGCCGCAGATTGTTTTATACGGGCGGTGGGTAAACCGGAAGGTGACCGGCTGGCCGCAGCATTTACAGCGATCGAAACGGACACCTTTTACTGCAGCGAGCGACGAGCGAGAACGGAGGGCCGGAAACTCGAAGATGCCCAATTCACAATATCTTTCCTTGTTACCCGCTCAGGCCACTCTGCTCTCAGGTTCTCGGCGAGAGGCGACAGTCAGCTCCGCGATGCGCCGGACCACAAAGTCCGCCGCGAGACGGCCGGTCTCGGCAGCCCCGTTCATGAAGCCGTAGAAGGCGTCGCTCAGGTGCTCGCCGGCGAAGACGAGATTGCCGGCGTGGACCTCCTGGCGTTCCTCGGTATCCTCGGATTCGATCCAGAGCAAGCCGCCGAACCTGGTAAGCTGGCCTGGCTTGAAATTGGCGTAAGCGCCGCGTGTGAAGCGGCTCTGGCTCCAGCGCGTGCGCAGGAACTTGTCGGTGGAAGCGGCCTCGACCCCTGGCGTGATTCCATCGAGCCGCTGTACAAATGTGCGGCCGATTGAACGCGCGCTTCCTTCGGCCAAGACGGCGACCTCGCGGCCGCCCAGGAAGAAGGTTAATGCTCCGTCCGCCCGCTCTGGTTGCCGCTGGGTTTCGTCCCAGACCTCCGCATAGCCGAGATCGGTCCAGGCCTCCGCGACGAACCCTTCGGGCTGCCACCAGGCGCGCTCGTCGAAGCCCGCGATGAGCTTCTCGTTGCGGCCGAGCTCGAATTCTCCAATGAAACGCCGGAGCCGCTTGGGCAGGGGCACATCGAGGACCACATCACGCAGCACCGGGAACGGAATCGTGAGAATCACGAAGTCGGCCGCCACGGTTTCCCCCGAGGCGAAGAGCAGGCGAAATCCGTCCTCACGCGCATCGATGCGACTAAGCTGGCTATGTGTCCGGATCCGCCCGTCGAGCTGCTGCGCCAGGCTCTCGATGATCTCGCCGGTGCCACCCTTGACGACGAACACCTCATCGCTGTTCCCCAGAACCTCGACGGCCTGTCCATCCACAGTGGGGAGATTGCAGATCAATTGTAAGGCCGAGGAGTCCTCGGGCTCGACGCCGTACTCGGTGCGGATGGAGCCCTCGATCAGCGTGCGGATGTAGGCTTGCGGGATCAGCCCGGCATGGCGATCCAGGTAGCCTTTGGCCGAAAGCCGGTCGAGCTTCGGGGCGAAGCACTCAAAGTCAGCATCGAGTCGCTCGCTGTCGCTCGCGATCTGCGCGGCGAGCGCCCGCAAGTCTCCCGCGACCTCAGCCTCGCTGCGTGCCACGCCATCGAAGAAGTACCCGGTCGTCGGAAACGCGAAACGCTCAGCGTCCTCGATGCGGTTGAAGAGTTCGAGATCGAATTCCTGGACGAGATGGAGCATATCCTCGTGGTCACTATTGATGAGCTCCCCGCCGAGATCGGTCACAAGCCCCTCACCGATCGCTCTGGTGATCGATAGGATGCGCCCTCCGAGCCGCCGCCGCGCCTCGTAGACCATCGCACCGATCCCGGCCTTCTTGAGCTGGTAGGCGGCATTCAGCCCGGCGATACCGCCGCCCACGATCGCGATCCTGGGAGACGGTCCGAAGCCTGTCGCGGTCAAGGCCCGAACGGGAAGCGGCAGTGCGCCCGACACCGCGCCGGCCGCACCCGCGAGCGCCGCGGTTTTCATGAATCGTCGACGGGTCCAGCCGGCCTGTTC
>JBOICY010000592.1:0-2603 GCA_050740335.1 Methylococcales bacterium
GTCCAGCAAACGCCTTCAGCCAGCGTGGCTCTGACGCAATTTCCCGCAAGAACCACTCTCTATTACTTTGACCGTCCTCCATTACCAAAAAGCGGAGTTCGTTGTTGTTTTCTGCGAGTCTGCACAAAAAATTAAGAAAGTCGATGTATCCGCCGAACATGATGTCTGGATCAAGTGACGGAATGAAGATGTTCCAAATGCGGCGGGACCTCCTTGGAGAAATCTTCATCGGCACCGGTTTTAAACGGTGGCGAAGGCCGTCGAGCGTTTGTAGGCCCACCGACCTGTTAAGTTCGCCGAGTTTGGCTTCGAGAAGCTGCGGCAGATCATGGGTGGGAATCCTTCCTTCGGTCATTCCTCCATGAACATAATGATAATAACCTGAAGGTATATATCCTCCGAGTTTTGCATATCTAACGTCATCGTAATATGTTATATAGAATTCTTCATCGAACATCGTAATTGGTACTGGAACAATTCCGGCTTTTAGACCAACAAACCAGAAGTGATCCAGCGCCTCCTCCTTCGGAATCCGCAGGTTTGTGGTTTCCATTAACTTCCAAACATAATAATCAGCATCAAAAATAACTTGGACTGCATTTCTCCCAGGAGTGATATTACGAAAGTCCTGTGCGACGCCGCGGCAGCGCCGTTTTTCATCGCGGCCGTGCAACACCCAATGATGAAAACCGGAAACGTAATCGCCTTTATCGACCGCAGTTTTGACGTCCCGGTTCAACGCCAGGTAATCCTTCTCCGAAAATCTGCGATTCAGATCAAGGAACTCCCCTCGGACATGCGTGAGGTAAAACAGAAATAAAGCGTCATCCCGATCAGAGCGCCTGGCAAAGTTGGGGAGCACGAGATGCCCGTACCGTTGGCGAAAGAATTCCGGATCGAACTCACGATCGAAATGGCGGCGCAAATCCCTGACGAACGCGCTCTTCAAAAATCCATTGGGAACTGCGTTTTTCAGAGATCCCAATCGCCTAATAATATTGCGCCTTCGATGTGCCCATGGCCGTAGTAAGTTTCGGGCCTTGTCCAGGATGGGCCGGAACGCTTCCCAATCCACGATCACGTCCACCCGTTTCAGAAAAGCCGGTGTCAGCACCAGCTTCATTTTCCGCTCCGACATATCGACAAAACCAGGCTGCTTCATCGTACAACTCTGGAACCATTGATGGATTCGGTGAAGCAGATTTCCTGGCTTAGCTCAAGAAATTTTGCGGGGTGGGGGTTCTTAGAAGGCCGGGTCCTTAAATTCTACTTGGCCTATCGACCTGTTCGTTGATCGACGGTGAAGCGGCACCAGAAGTGGCCTATTGGGTCACCGTCTCAGCGAGAACTCTAAATAATTCTGTCCCAATGATTAAGATCATATTCCTTCCAAAGGCTAGCCCGCCGGATGCCGGTACGCGCCGCCTCCTCTTTGGACGCTTGCAAACTCCACTACATGAACCGGCCCCCGCGCCCGCCAGCTCATGGCGAGCAACGCCGCTTCTTCTATTTCAACAATGACCGCGACATCCCCACGTGGTGGGCCACACGTCTACGCCGCTTTGGCAAGAACAGCTAAATCCTGATAACCAAACATGCATTCAAGAACATCGAGGACTTCGAAATATGGTTCGCACAAGCGCGCAACTTCGACAGAAGAAATTGTTACGTTTTTATAATAATTAGGATCACTGATCTTCCCGACTAGATCATCCGATGGAAGATCCCTTCCCCTTCCCGAGTAAAGGTATCCCTCCATCCATGTCTTGTCGAGAAATCGCGATGAGAATGCCGTGGCAGTATCACCCGCGAAAGTCAGCAAGGCCCTACCGCCTGGACTGAGGATTCGGCGAATCTCTCCCAGCCATGCTTTCTGGACAGAGCGTGTCAAATGAGTCATAACCGATATGCCGTATATCAAGTCGAACTCATCATTCGGATATACGGTCGGCGGCATCAGTGGACCGTGAGAAACAAACACAGCCGCAAGGTGCTCACGTGCCCACGCAACGTTCTCTTCGTCTATGTCGATGCTGTACGCCCTCACGCTGGTGTCCAGCGAATGAAAATGACGGATTACGCGTCCATGACCAGCGCCCCAGTCTAGGACTTTAGCGCCCGTACAGTCGAGACCATATCGGTTGGCAATTTCCCAGATCCGGCGGCTATCGCTGTATCCTCTTACGGTTACTCCTGAGATATTGTCGAACGCCTGAACGCGCTTCAAATTGTCCTGTGGCGGATAATTCTGATACGCGTTGATTTCTTTCGGGATCCAAAAGGTGTTCTTAATATCAGCGCACTTATCTACATCTCCAGATCCAAAACCAAACATGAATGCGTAAGAAGTTCCGATATGCCGTGTTTGCGCTAAGTCAATTACTAATTGATATCCACTATAGTCGCCATTTGGCCAGTACCAATATATGTCCCTCGCAGATGGACTCGGTAGTGGATAGATAAACTCATACGCGACTCCCTTCTCCCCCGTCACGGACACGAGTCGGGGATCGCCGTCCGGAGGCAAGACCAAACCGCTCACCGACAGCTTTCCTTGACCAATGGCAAAGCCGTCTATGTTCGCGAGCGGAGCCCGGTGGATG
>JBOICY010000593.1:0-33689 GCA_050740335.1 Methylococcales bacterium
CTCTTGGGGCAGGCAAGCCCTTGGCTCTTCAGCCACAGCACATCCATATTGCGCCGAACACGAGGGTGGAAAGGCAATGAAAACGATCCTGCCCCAAGGCCAGCTTGTCAGCCACTGTAAACGTCAGCCTCAACATCTTGGTCGCCTCCTATGAGCGAAAACATACCAAAATAATACACTATGTTACCATGTAAAGTTAAGGGGCTTTGTACCCGTCGTTAGTATACTTCCATTATGGCTGCTCCAGTCAAGCATTGGAGAAGGTGAAGACGCATACCGAGGAGCGTATGAGAAAGCATCTGATGAAACGCCACAAGGTCAAGGATCGAGGAATCGGCTCATGTCGTTTTCCAAGTCAGCAGCTTTATACGAAATATGGGTTATACAAAGTTCCGACCAGGGCGGGCTTGGAAAGTGTAATAAAGCTGTGTTACGTCGATAACGTGGATAAACTCCCGTAGCTCTTCGATCGACTCGAGTGCCGTCCTTCTCTTGATTCGGGCCTCGAGTGTGATGAGGAACCAAAGAGCCCCGCCGAGAACGACAACGAGGTTGAAGCCGGCATCGGCGGCTTCGAAGAGTTCGGTGAACGTGCCAAACTCCCATCGCGCTTGGACATGACTTGCAAGATACCAGAGGCACAGTAGACTCCCGTCCGCGGCCAGCGCGGAAGCCAATCGGATCGCGAGGATCGGTCTGCGCGCCTCTCGGGTACGCCCGTCGGTCTGGCGCGCGGTCTGCACCAATTCGACTGCGAGGTCGGCCAGACGACCCCCCGGCAGCCTGTCGCTAACTCGTCGGGCCAGATCTCCGCGGTTTCGATGATCCTGGCAGGGTCGAGCCGGTGATTCACTTTCGGCTTGTCCCACACCGGCAAGACAAATTCATGGTCAACCTCCGGCGAGAATAGGGAAAATAAACGGCCTTTTCTTCAAGGGAAAAGTACTCGAAGTTTCGTGAGGTGTCAATTTCGGATGTAATGGCGTAACGGCGTTTGGAATTCCGATCCCCTTCCGGTCGTAACCAACCCTTGATTGAGGGTTCCAACCGGAGGACCTAACAAGTTATTAAGTAGTTTCTGTATATCTTACCGGTTTGCATTGAACTTTGCCGATGACGGTACAGGAATTTAGCTTCTTCTAACGGTATAACCTCTCAAAATGTTTGATATACAGAAACCGGGTAACATCCGTTGCCATGTTTCTATCGCCGCCATTTACTCTTAACAATAGATTTTATCTAGAGTTCGGCTCACTTTGCTGTCAGTCAGGTTCGGCCAGAATTGATCGAACCGTTTCTAATGTCATGAGGAGGGTCATTGGCTGTAGAGGAGATTCGGCAAAACCGCGTGAAAAGTAGAACTGCTTGGCTTGGTCAGAAAGGGCGTGAACCAATAAGGCAAACACACCCGCATCACCGGTGACGTTGACCGCCCGTATCATCGCATCGCGCAGCAAGGCTTGCCCAATGCCCTGATTATGATAGCGCTTATCGACGGCAAGCCGACCGAGCAGCAGAACGGGCAATGGGTAAGGCATGTTGCGCCGCATCGCTTTGGGGGCTGCTTCATGGCTGATTGCACCCGCCGATAGGCTGTAGTAACCAATAACTTCCAGGCGACCCCCGCCTTTCCTTTAAAAGAGAACGACGAGAAATCGAATTATGATTCCAAGAGCACCCGGCGCACCGCTTCCTTGTCAATGACGAATAAAAAGTTTTGGGACGGGGCGGCCTAACCGCCCTTCCGCATTCGTCTTTCAAAAACGAAGATTTTTGAGAGACTGGTGTATATCAGAAGCTTAACGCAAAGCTCAGCGGGCGAGTGATAGCGAAGCTCCGCTCGAGCGTTGGTAGATTCATTGCGTATTTAGCGGGCGGTTTTTAATGTATGTCCACCTTTCTCGCCCGTCTTTAAGGGTGAATCCTCTTGCACCGACTTCAATTAGTAGTCGCCTACAATCTTCTGGTGCGGCACCAGTTACCTTGGACAGTGTTTCAAAAGACCTTCCATCTTTGAAACCTTGGTTGTCAAGCATTTCGCGTAATAATTTTTTTCGCGCTTCATCGAGTTTGTTTTGCTTTTTCTGTTGAAACCAATGTAGAACTAAATTACCAACAATAGTTATAAAGGCACCGATTACAACACCCACTAGCCCAATAATAGCCGACCAAAGACGTGAAGCGCCAGTCGTTGATGACCGCCTCTCGCGCTGGTTCTTTCGGGCCATCCCACAAGAAAATTGATTTCGGGAAGTTATTTTTCGCCAAGTCCTTAGAATGGCTGCACTCGATTCGCGGTTTTCCGTTCATTTTGCTGCGCAATTTGCGTTAGAATTATTTATTTTTCGAACTTTTGACAATTTCCTGGCTTTTCGCATGCACGTGATCCGTGGTCTGATCAATCTCCCTAAGCTAGAGCAGGGGTGCGCCCTGACGATCGGAAATTTCGACGGTGTTCATCGGGGCCATCAGGCGGTCATTTCAAAACTTGCCGAAAAAGCCCGGGAATTGAATTTACCGGTTGTCGTCATGCTGTTCGAACCGCAGCCGATCGAATATTTCCGTCCGGAAACCACACCGGCGCGCCTGAGCCGCTTGCGGGATAAGGTGATGTTGTTACAGACATTGCCGGTCAATTATCTATTGATATTGCGTTTTAACCACGCTTTGTCGAGGTTATCATCCGCCGAATTCGTGCGGAAGATTCTGGCGGACGGCTTGAACACGAAATACCTGGTGGTCGGGGATGATTTTCGATTCGGTTACCAGAGATCGGGCGATTATGAATTACTTAAGTCGCTTGCGGCCCGATTCGGTTTTACAGTCGAGAACACGGGTTCTCACAGCATCGACGGTGAACGGGTCAGCAGCACCTTGATCCGCGATGCTCTGGCGGCCGGGGATCTGGATCGCGCGAAACGCTTTCTGGGCAGACCATTCTCGATCAACGGCAAGGTGATTCAGGGTAACCAAAATGGCCGGGCGATCGGGTTTCCGACTGCGAATATCGCGATACTTCATAAAAATCCTCCGGTTCGTGGCGTATTTGCCGTTACAATGACCCGATTCCGGAACCGCGAATGGGCTGGAGTCGCGAATGTCGGTGTGCGGCCCACCTTCGGCGGACGTTCGGTGTTTTTTCTGGAAGTCCATCTGTTTGATTTCGAGTCGAATCTTTACGGCAGTTTTGTTGAAGTGCATTTTCATGAAAAAATTCGGGATGAAATACGTTTCGGTTCCGTGGGTGAATTGCAACAACGAATCCGGCAGGATGTCGTTGCGGCTCGGGAAATCCTGGGCCGGCGGTTCGGGATGACGGACCACCTTATCGATTCAGAACGGCCCCGGTTTTGATCCAATGCCGGAGAGCAATACCGAGGCTGGCCGTGATTTTGTGAGATATGTAAAAGTTTTTGAATTAGATAAAAAATGGATTATAAACAAACGCTTAATTTACCGAATACCTCGTTCCCGATGAAAGCCAACCTGGCGAATCGGGAACCCGAACGATTGGCAAGCTGGAATGAAACCGGCCTGTATGCGCGAATCCGAGAGCGCTTCGCGGGGAAGCCGAAGTTCATTCTGCACGATGGACCGCCCTACGCCAATGGCGCGATCCATATCGGTCACGCGGTGAATAAGGTGCTGAAGGACATTATCGTGAAGAGCAAGACGATGAGTGGCTACGACGCGCCCTACGTCCCCGGTTGGGATTGTCATGGTCTGCCGATTGAATTAATGGTCGAGAAGAAAATCGGCAAACCGGGTGTTCAGGTCGAGCCGGGCGAGTTTCGGAAAGCCTGCCGCGACTACGCCGCCAGGCAGGTTGAGCTGCAGCGGGAAGAATTTATGCGGCTCGGCGTGTTCGGGGATTGGCAGAATCCCTACTTGAGCATGGATTTTGCGGTTGAAGCGGACATTATCCGCGCACTCGGTAAGATCGGCGCGCGCGGTTATATCGAGCAGGGAGCCAAACCGGTCCACTGGTGTACCGACTGTGGTTCCGCGCTGGCCGAAGCCGAAGTGGAGTACGAAAACAAACACTCCCCCGCGATCGATGTGCGTTTTCGAGTGCTGGATACGGAAGAGTTGCTGAGCCGTTGCCACCATATTCCGGAGCATGCCGGAGAAGGCCCGATCTCGCTGATCATCTGGACAACCACACCGTGGACCTTGCCGGCCAATCAGGCCGTGGCCTTGCATCCGGATCTGGAATATGCGGTCGTGCAATGCACGCTCGGGGATCAAGCGGAGCGGATCATTGTAGCCGAGGTCCTGTTGAAGGACGTGATGCTGCGCTATCGGGTCGACCGCTACAACGTGGTTGCCTACTGCAAGGGCGAAGCGCTCGAACATATCCGGCTCCAACACCCGTTTTACCGGAGCGAGGTCCCGGTGATTCTCGGGGATCATGTCACGGTCGAGGCCGGAACCGGCGCCGTGCATACCGCACCGGGGCACGGTCAGGATGATTACATCGTCGGGCAAAAATACGGTTTGCCCGTTTACAATCCGGTCGCGGATGACGGGACCTTTCAAAGCGGAACGGAATATTTCGCGGGTGAACATGTGTTCAATGTCAATCCCCATGTGCTGGAGATTCTGGCCCGGAAGGGTACGCTGCTTCACGAAGAAGCCATCGAGCACAGCTATCCGCATTGTTGGCGGCACAAGACCCCGATCATCTTTCGCGCGACCCCGCAGTGGTTTATTTCGATGGAGAAAAACGGGTTGCGCGACAAGGCTCTGGCCGAGATCAAACGGGTCACCTGGATTCCATCCTGGGGGCAGGCACGTATCGAAGGAATGGTGGCCCAAAGGCCGGACTGGTGTATTTCCAGACAAAGAACCTGGGGTGTCCCGATCGCGTTGTTCGTTCACACGGAAAGCGGAGATTTGCATCCGCGTACGCCCCATCTCATCGAGACGGTCGCGGGTCTCGTGGAAAAGCAGGGGATTGACGCCTGGTTCGCGTTGGACCCAAAAGAGCTGCTGGGTGATGAAGCGGCCGAGTACCGGAAGATTGACGATACCCTGGATGTGTGGTTCGATTCCGGAGTGACCCACGCCTGCGTGCTCGATCGAAGAATGGATTTGAAATTTCCGGCGGACCTTTATCTCGAAGGTTCGGACCAGCATAGAGGGTGGTTTCAGTCGTCCTTGCTCGCGTCCGTCGCGCTGAACGAGGTCGCGCCTTACCGGTCGGTGTTGACCCATGGTTTCACGGTCGACGCCGAGGGCCATAAGATGTCGAAATCGCGCGGAAATGTCGTGGCCCCGCAGAAAATCATGCAGAGCCTCGGGGCGGACGTCCTTCGCCTGTGGGTCGCGGCGACCGATTACCGGGGAGAAATGGGCGTTTCGGACGAGATATTGAAACGAACCTCGGACGTTTATCGCCGATTGAGGAACACCGCGCGCTACCTGCTCGCGAACCTCAACGGCTTCGATCCCGAGTGTCACGAAGTGCGCTTCGACGAGATGCTCGCGCTGGACCGCTGGGCGGTCGATCGGGCTTTCTGTTTACAACAGGAAGTGATCGAAGCCTACGACAGCTATCACTTTCTCGAGGTTTATCAGAAGGTGCATAGCTTTTGTGCGGTGGACATGGGCGCATTTTATCTGGATATCATCAAGGACCGGCAATATACCACTCCCGAAAACAGCCTGCCCAGGCGTTCGGCCCAGACCGCGATGTTCCATATCGCCGAAGCTCTGGTCCGCTGGCTCGCGCCAATTCTGAGTTTCACCGCCGATGAAATCTGGCAGGTTCTGCCTGGAAAACGCTCCGATTCGGTATTTCTTGAAACCTGGTATGAAGGCTTGCACGCGATTGACCGGAATCAATTCATGAACCGGGATTACTGGAATCGCGTGATTCGGGTGCGTGACTGTATCGGAAAGGAACTGGAAAAACTCCGAGTTCAAGGACAAATCGGCTCATCGCTGGATGCCGAAGTCGAATTATACTGCACCGCCGAATATTATGATTTACTGAATGAATTGCAGGGGGAACTGCGCTTCGTGCTGATCACTTCCTATGCCGCGGTGATATCCGATGAATTTCTTGCCGCGGATGCCCGGGATACCGAGATTCCGGGGCTCAGGATCAAGGTTAGCCGCTCCGGACACGAAAAGTGTGTACGTTGCTGGCATCACCGCCACGATATCGGCGCACATCCAGACCACCCGAAACTCTGTTCCCGTTGCGTCGAGAATGTGCTCGGTTCGAGTGAGCCCCGGCGTTTCGCCTAGGGCTCGGCATGGTCCGGTGGATAATCATCGCGGGGCTCGTGCTGATTTTCGATCAGATCAGCAAGATCGGAATTTCAAACACCATGGAAGTTTTTGAGACCATTCAACTTGTTCCGTGTTTCCAATTGACCTACGTCCATAATCCGGGGGCGGCCTTCAGCTTTTTGAGCGATGCCGGCGGATGGCAGCGCTGGTTTTTTATCGGCCTGTCGTCCGCGGTGAGCGCCGTGCTTTGCGTCTGGTTATTGCGCCTGCCGAGCGATGCATCCTGGCAATCGGCCGGGCTTGCACTCGTGCTTGGAGGAGCGCTCGGAAATCTGCTCGACCGCGTGCTCTATGGTTATGTGATCGATTTTCTCGATGTGTACTACAAAACCTGGCATTGGCCCGCATTCAATATCGCCGATTCGGCGATTACGATCGGTGTCTGTATTTTATTGCTGGATTCTTTTAGGCATGAGGACAATACTGTCTGAACTTCGACACCCCGGGCTTGCTGATCAGCTCGATTGCCAACACCATCGCCGCTCTCCATGCGGAGGGCGGGACAAAAGATATCGCCGTAGATCTTCCGGCCTATCGATGTCCCATTGCAACCGGGTCTCGAAGCATTGAAGGCCCAGGCGCCTGATCCGGGAACGGGTTTCGGGCAGGACCTCGGCCGTTCCCCAGCGGATATTCCGGAATAGATCCGAAACCGGTTGATTCATGCCGATCAGCACATATCCGCCGTCCTCGGCCGGGCCCAATACCACGTCGCTACCGTGATGAAGTGCCGATAAGGCATCGGTCAGGTCTTGTTGCGTGAGCGAAGGACAATCGCAGCCGATCAACACGACAGCCCCCGAAGTCTCCAGATTTATCGAAATTGCGTGCTCCATTCGATCGCCGAGATCCGTCCCGGCCTGGGTATGCAGGGTGATCCGGTAACGTTTTGAAGCGCGCCGGAACACCGGATCCTCGGTAGAAGGGTTGCACCACAATTGAGCCGGACAGAGCCCGCAGCGGTGAACCAGATCCAGTGTTTCGAAAATCAATCGGGCCTGCAGCTTTGCCGCCTGCGCAGCGCCGATCGCCGGTTGCAGCCGGGTCTTGACCTTTCCGGGTTCCGGCGCTTTTGCAAAAATGATCAGGCAGGAATCCGGAAAGATCCATGGATAGGTCCTAAGCTTCCCTAACAACAGCTTCCTCCAGGGACATTCTGACGATGCACCCCGCCTTTGGTCTCACGGGCCGGACGCGTGGTTCCGGCCGGCGCGCACCAGGTTCTGGCTTCCATCGCAAGCGCCGGACTGATCCCGATAAAGTGATCCGGATAGCGGTCGATCAGCATGGTAAAGGTTCGCTCGCAAACCGCGATGCGCTCGCCGCGCGGATAGTAGTGCCCGTCGTCGTCGTGGACTTGCGAGAAGGGTCCGCGGTAAATCACCGCGTGTCCCTTATCCAGGCACTTGCTGCCCTGTCCCTTGAACGCGGTGACCGTCACGGAGCGAAATTCGATCCCTTCGATCGTTTGCCAGGGAGAATCGTCCCATTTGGCGACGCAGACTCCCTGAAAACCGGCCTCGACAAACACACCCACGAAAGCCTGTTCCTGCATCGCGCCGGAAATGCATCCGCTCCAGAGCAGGGGGTCGGATTTCAGATCCTCGGGTACCGCTTCGTCGCTCACGATATCCGCGATCGCAACCCGCCCGCCGGGCTTGATCACGCGGAAAATTTCATCGACCAGGCTACGCTTGTCGCGTTCGTCAACCAGGTTCAATACACAGTTGGATACCACGAGATCGACCGAGTTATCGGCGATCAGTGGCGATTTGATTCTGTGTTCGGATTTCCAGTCGTTGAAGCGGGCAAGCTCGGCTGAACTCGCGATCGGATGATCCGACAAATAACGGTCCATGGCTTCGAGATCCAATTTAAGGTCCTGGATATAGGCTTTGCGAAACGATACGCGATCGGCTCCGATTTTCCTCGCCATTTCGGACTGGTATTTGCGGGCCAGAAAAAGCATGTCGTCATTCATATCGATTCCGATCACCGCTCCGCGCTCGCCGACCAACTGGGCTGCGATATAACAGATTTTCCCGGATCCGGAACCCAGATCGAGAACCACGTCGCCTTCCCGGATAAAGCGCGAAGGGTCACCGCAGCCGTAATCTTTCTCGATCACTTCCGCGGGTAAAATGCGCAGCAGATCACTGTCATAATCGACCGCGCAACACAGCAATGGCTGGGCCGATTCCGCTCCTTTTGAATACCGTTCAAGCACACTGTTTTCAATGTTCATTTTTCTTCCTCGCCGCTCTCCGTTCTCTGAAAAGTAGTTGTGAAAAGGTCATCCAATCAAAACCAGAAATAACACAAAAGACATCATCACGGCAACCGTGGCGTCATTGATTCGGCGAATCCGGTCGCGGCCGTTCCGTTGGATCGCCGGGTCAGCGCCAAAATCCAGGAAGCACAGCACCGTCGCGGGTAGCACCAACGCGAATGGCAAGCCGCATTTTTTCATTTCAGGCGCGCTGGAAGGGATTCCCGAAAGCGGTCAATGCGGGCAATCAGCCCTGAATTTCAGGACTGAATTCATGTACGGCCTCGACCATCACTTGAACGTGGGCGGGATCGACGTCCGGAAGTATGCCGTGTCCTAGATTAAAAACATGGCCGGAACCTTTTCCAAATTGTTTAAGGGTGGATCGGACCTTTTCCCGGATGACTTCCGGTTCGGCATAAAGGACCAGCGGATCCAGATTGCCCTGCAGCGCGACCCGATTGCCAACTCTGAGTCTGGCCGAGGCCAGATCGGTGGTCCAGTCGAGTCCCAGGGCCGAATAACCGCTGTCCGCCATGCTTTCAAGCCATTGTCCGCCGCCCTTGGTGAATAGAATAGCCGGGACCGGGTTGTCTCCTGCCGCATTCAGATTCAGACCTTCGTAAACCGCGCGCGCGTAAGACAACGAAAAGGTTTGATAATCCTGCGCCGACAATGTGCCGCCCCAAGTATCGAAGAGCATGACCGCTTCAACGCCTGCCGCGATCTGAGCATTCAGATATCGTGTGACCGCTTCCGCGAGTTTCTCGAGTAAGGCATGTGTCGTCGGCGCATCATTGTACATCAAGAGTTTGATTTTCTGAAAATTCCGGCTGCTTCCCCCTTCCACCATATAGGTCGCGAGGGTCCAGGGACTGCCTGAGAATCCGATCAGAGGAACCCGTCCCTCCAGACTTTTCCTGGTCAGTCGCACCGCATCCATGACATAACGCAATTCGATCTCCGGGTCCGGAATCGGCAATTTCCGCACCTCGACCGCACTTTGCACGGGTCTTTCAAAACGAGGCCCTTCATTTTCAACGAAATGAAGGCCCAAACCCATCGCGTCCGGGACAGTCAAAATATCAGAGAACAAGATCGCCGCGTCGAATCGGTAGCGCCGTAAAGGTTGCAGAGTCGCCTCGCAGGCCAGTTCCGGATTCGTACAAAGATTCATAAAACTGCCGGCTTTCTCCCGCACGCGGCGATATTCCGGCAAATAGCGACCCGCCTGCCGCATCATCCAAACCGGTGTGCGCCGAACCGGACGGCGCAACAAAGCATCAATCAGACAATAAGGTCGGTTTAAGGCCATGAATGAATTATCCGGAGGCGGAATCGATCATCGCTTTATGAACCGATTTAAAACTTCTTGGCCAGGCGTTTTTTAAACTGGCTGGCAACTTGTTGGCCGCCTCTTTGGCCGCACTTACCGAAGGATAAACGCCCTTGATCAACGCGTACCAATGCATCCCGCTTTTTTGTGTTCTAAAAATGGCCAAACCGTCGAGTTGAGTATGCGAATCCAAGAACTGCTTCATGGCCTCGAGCTTTGTGACGGCCAGAAGCTGCAATGTGAACTGGCGGGGATCCTGCTGGCGAATCCATTGATGACCTTGGACACCGTCGATGAAATCCTTCGGTTCAGCCTCCAGTGCTTGAGCCGATTCGTTTTCGACCCCGGATTCGGTTTCTGCAATCACGGGATCTCCTGGATTGGCTTTCAGATCCTCGTTGACCACAGTGGTTAATGCATCCGTCGTTTCATCGGGTTGCGGCATACCCGCATCGGTCTCGACGGCGACCTGAGCATCGGACTGATCTTCCGAACGCGGCTGGGTTTCCAATTGTTCGCCACCGGAACCGGTCTGCTGACCTTCCAGACGGTTACCCGAATCGCCAGAGACCCGATCGGCCGATGGAATCGTCGACGGCGGCGCTGGCTTCCCATCGAGCCGGTCCAAGTCCGCGGCAGGCCCGGAAAGCATTTTTTCCAGATCGGGGCCAAGCGGCAAGGCGTTCCCGGACGAGTTTGAAGATGAGCCAAAAAGCGGATTGATTTCCGAGCCGGATTGAGGAATCTCCGCGACCGGCTGATTTTCAACGATGGCAGGCGGTGTTCGGGTTTCTGGCCGAAACTGTACGGGATCCTTCAGTTGGACGGAAGTTTCCTCGCTTTCTGTGCGAGTGCCGGAAAAAGACGAGATCTTTTCGAAAACTCCCGATTCATCCGACGATTTCCATAACCAGTATCCGGCCAAGATCGCGCCGATCATCGTGATCATAGCCACCATCGGCAATGAACTCAGCGGCGCTTTGACCAGCTGTCCCCGAGATAACTCGGGCAGTAATGCGACGACATTGCCCGGAACCCCGTAACTTCTTCGATAAACGTATTGAATCAAGGCAGGGCCGATCGCCTTGAACGATATCAGGGCGCCGGGTTTTCCGGACAGGTTTTGCAGCAACTCACTGCATTGACTTTCCGTTAACGGAGGGATCTCGATCACCTGGCAATTCGCGACCGCGGGATCGGATGCCAAGGTCAGCTGCAGGCGGTCCGCGGTCATCGTAAAAACCGGCCGCAGCGCGGGATTGGAATCGGCAAACTGACACACCGCGGTGAGAATGCCCGGCGCCATTTCACCCGCGTCGTCGAGCAGCAAGATGAGCAATCGATCGTCGCGCTTGAACCGGCCGAGCCTGTTCCTTAAAAGGTCGCTACCCGATCCTTGAAGCCCGCCTCCGGAATCAGCGGAGATCGATCCGGCCAATGCGTCCAGAACTTCTTCGAATCGAGTGGAACTCGTGGCATTGATTCGACAAACAGTCCTGTTTGCAATCCCGGCCGCCTGGACCAGATCAAGAATCGTCGATTTTCCGATCCCTTTCGGTCCGCAAACGACGATTCCATCGCGGATATTGGATATCAGATGCTGCAACAGATCAAATTTCTGCGACCGCTCATTACTCACGAGCGGCCGTAAGGGACTCGACTTTTCGGTGTCGCCGGAAGGTTTTCGAGGCATTGCACGCCGGCCCGCGAGATCAGTTTCTACCGTATTCATTCAATGTCCTTTCCAGCTGGACTCGATCTACGCTGCAAGGCAGCTCGGCATGACCGATGCCACGCAGAAGGATTAAACGGATATTTCCGTCGACATTCTTTTTGTCGACCGACATGATTTCAAGAAAGCGATCGGCGTTCAATTCACGTGGAGGACTCACGGGCAGGTCGGCCCGCTGAAGCAGGTCTATGATCCGGCGAACCTCAACTTGAGTCAACCACCCCAGACGATGCGATAAGTGCGCTGCCTGACAGATGCCGATCGCGACCGCTTCACCATGAAGATAACGCCCATAGCCCATGCCCGCCTCGATTGCATGGCCGAAGGTATGCCCCAGATTGAGGATCGCGCGCAGACCCGACTCCCGCTCATCTTCGGAGACCACCTGTGACTTGTTTGCGCACGAACGTTCGATCGCAAAGGCCAGGGCCTCGGGATTTCTTTGCAACAATAATTCTATATTGGCCTCCAACCACTCAAAAAATTCCAGGTCACGGATCAGGCCGTATTTCACCACCTCCGCGAGGCCCGCGGACAATTCTCTGTTTTCCAGGGTCTTCAGCAAGCTGGTATCGGCAATCACACAGTCCGGTTGATAAAACGCGCCGATCATGTTTTTACCACGCGGATGATTGACACCGGTTTTGCCGCCAACGGAGGAATCGACCTGGGCTAACAGTGTCGTCGGGATCTGGATGAAATGGATTCCTCGCTGAAAACAGGCGGCGGCAAACCCGGTGATATCTCCGATGACACCACCGCCGAGCGCGACCAGAGTCGAATTTCGGCTGAAGCGGTGTTCCATCAATGCATCGAATATTTTCTCCACGGTCGCCAGCTCTTTATACTGCTCTCCATCCGGCAGCACGAGTGTCTTGACGGTGAATGCCTTGAGCCTCCGAGTGACGGTCTCGAGGTATAGCGGAGCGACGGTCCCATTGGTCACCACCATGACCTGAGCGGAACCGACATGCTTGCTCAGCAAATCGCTTTGTTCGAGTAAATCCGGGCCGATATAAATCGGATAGCTTCTGACGCCCAGATCAACTTGAAGAGTTTTTCGCATTGAATCGATTTTAAAATTGAGGCGATTGAAAAGCTTCGAGAATTCGTTTTATGATCATCCGAGTGGAAAGGCTGCCGGTATCGACAACGATGTCGGCGCAGGTTTGATACAGAGGGCTTCGGACTTTCATTAGACTTTCAAGGCTGTCCAGCGGTTGATCTGGATTCAGGAGCGGCCGGTTGGCATCACGCAGGGTGCGTTCGAGCTGACGATTCACGGAACAGCGCAAATAAACAACGAATCCATTTTCGCTCAGGCACTGTCTGTTTTCCGCGGTTAGTATGGCTCCCCCGCCGGTTGCGAGCACGATCGGTGACAAACGGGTCAGTTCTGCAAGCACTGCCGATTCCCGTTTGCGAAAACCTTCCTCGCCTTCGTATTCGAAGATCATCGGGATGTCGACACCGGTCCTCGATTCGATTTCCCAGTCGCTATCGTAAAAATCGAGTTCGAGTTGGCGCGCAAGCTGCCGGCCGATGGTTGTTTTACCCGCCCCCATAGGTCCGATCAAGTAAATGTTCCGGGAATCCCTCATGGATATAACAGTAAATTGGAAAATCGAGCGATTCTAACATGATCTTGATTCATCATAATCCTTTAAAAAGGCGCCCGGATCGGTAACATTTTTCCAGCGCCCGCAAAAAAATGATCGACAATAAAAAAGCGGGGCATCGCCCCGCTTCTTATACTTTATGCTGACAAATCAGATCGCTTGAATACTTTCCTTAAGAATTCTGGGCGTTATGAAAATCAACAATTCTCTTTTGTTATCCTGGACAATGGTTCTGCGAAACAACCATCCGATCCCGGGCAATTCGCCGAAAAACGGGACGCTATCGAGATCATTTCGAGTCTCCCCGATATAGACCCCACCGAGGACGACCGTTTCTCCGCTTTCGACCTGAACACTGGTTTCAATCGCGCGCCGGTCGATCGCGAGACCGGTGGCGGTTTGCTGCCCTGCCGTATCGTTTTGCACCAATACATCCATCAGAATCACATCATCCGGGGTGATATGCGGGGTCACCTCCAATTTCAACACCGCTTTTTTGAATTGGGTATTGACCCCGCCCAGCCCGCTCGAGGTTTGAAACGGTATTTCGACACCCTGCTCGATACTCGCTGTATTCTGATCGGTGGTCACAAGCTTCGGGTTCGATACGATGGTCAGGAGGTTTTCAGCCTGGGCCGCGGTCAATTCCAATCTCAGCAAAAACTCGCTGGCTTTGAACAAGACTACGCCCAACCCCCCGGTCGCACCGGCAACTGCAAGATCCGTAACGAGATTATTGAATCCATTGGGATCGAAACCAGTTACATCATCGGTGGCACCCGTGGAATTGGGTGTTCTGCTACCTCGCCCCCCGGCGATAAATCCGCTGCCACTCGGGTCGCCATTTTCTCCTGCAGCCTCCAAGCGAACACCCAACTGCCTGGAAAAGTTATCGTTCGCGATCACGACCCTCGATTCAATCATGACCTGCTGTACCGGTTTGTCCAATTGATTGACCAGCTCCCGGATCGCTTCCAGATTGCGCGATGTGTCTTTGACGATCAACACGTTGGTACGGTCATCGATATTCACGGTTCCCCGATCCGATAAAATTGACCCCTGGTTGGTCTCACCGAAGGTACTCGCGCCAAGGTTGGATTCCGGATAAGTCAAAGTGGTGGGCGAGAGCGCCTTATTGTAAGCTGCCTCACTCGGAGTCGGCGCGGTTTCCGCGGTTTCCTGCACTCCCGTTAATACTTTCTGGATATCCTGTGCCTTCGCATATTTGATCGGAATGATTTCGGTTTTCAAGGGTTCCAGTTTTTCCTTGACCGCGTAGGCTTCGAGTTCCTCTTTCTCCAGTTTGTTGATTTCGGGTATCGGACCGACCAGAATCACGTTACCGGTTTGACGCTTGGCGAGACCCTTCGACTTCAAAATGATGTCCATCGCCTGGTCCCAGGGCACGTCATTCAAGCGCAACGTGATGTTGCCGCCGACGGTATCGCTCGCGACAATATTCAAGTTGGTGAAATCGGCCAGAATCTGCAATACGGAACGGACCTCGATATCCTGAAAATTCAACGACAGGCGTTGCCCCGAGTATTCGAATTTCTTCTTCTTCGCGATTTCCTTTTCGGCCGGAGTCAGCGGACGAAATTCAATCGTTAACAAACCCTCGGTCTGATAGGAAGAATAATCGTAGTTCGAGGTCAACGGAGTCACCAACATGGTCGTGCTGTTTCCGTCCCGGCGTGTATCGATACGACGAATCGGGGTTGCAAAATCAGTCACATCGAGCGACTTGGCGAGATCCCCGGTGATGCCCGTATTGACGAATCGCAGCACAACCTTGCCTCCCTGTTCCTGCATGTCCACAACGGTATTGGGATCGTTCAGCGAAATCAAGATACGGCCTTCGCCACCCGGGCCGCGTCTGAAATCGATATTGCGGATAGTCTGCGGAGGCAGCTCGGCGCTTGTCTTCGCAACCCTTGCGACCGGGGGCTTGGCGGTACTCGGGACAGGCGGTGCCGAGGCGGTTCGGCCTTTATTGTTCAGGGTAACGACGAGACTATCCCCCTCGATCCGGGTATCAAACGGCACCATGTCAATCAGATTGATGACGACCCGGGTCCTGCCCGATGCTTCAACCGCATGAATGCCGCTTACGGCGCCTTCATTAACCGGAATCATTTTTTTCTTCAATCCATTCGAGACCCCCATAAAATCCATGGAGATACGGGCCGGATTGTCTGTCTGAAATACTTTCGGCTCGACCGCTTCACCGTCAAAACGGAGCTGAAACTGCAGTTGATCGCCAGGTAATGACGCAAACTCGATCGAATTCAAAGTCGATCCGGCGGCGCTCGCAAATGACCCATAGACTGTAAAAAAAGCGAACAACAAACCGGTCCCCCAAAATCCGCAGCTGGCGCTGGAGCGTTGATCGAATGCATTGTGACTAATCTTCATGTTCATTCCTCACCCATTACTCTCTGACAGCTTCACAGACGCCTGCCGTTCGCGCCACGATCCAGGACCATCCGGTATGATCTCCAGCAGTTCGATCTGATTATCCAGAATGCGGATGATCTTGCCATGATTTTGTCCGATATAATTCCCGTTGCGGACCCGATGGATGGTCCCGTCATTCGCCTGAATCAAACCCCAAAGGCTGGATGCCATGGTAACTGTCCCGACCATTCGCAGCGTATCCAGGGAATAAGACTCGAGTTCTTCACGCGACCGGACCGTATCCGGTCTGACTCCGTTCTGAATCGCGACCTCGGCGGGTTCCTCGTTGGTTTCGGTCGGAACGAAGGGGTTACGTAAATCGCTCGGATCGAACACGAATGTTTCGACGGTTTTGATTTCCGGCAGGCCTTCTATGCCACTTTTCTCGCGGGCTTTGACCTGGCTGACATAACTTTCCAGGTCGGACAGTTCGCCGCTCGTGCATGCCGACACCGAAAGTGCCACGCCCAGCATGAAAAGCAAGCGAGCCGATTTCAAAATCGGGATTCTGTGCTGTTCTGCTCGGTTCATTGCTTGGTCCTTCTCTTGTTCTGGCTGCTCGAAGCGGAGGCCTGTTCATTCTCGTCAAGGTATCGATAGGTCTTGACCACGGCTTCCATCGTCATCATTTCGGCACCGTCTTTTTGAGGTTTGATATTCACATTATGAATCGTCACGATCCTCGGCAAGGACGCCAGTCCACTGACAAAGGTGCCAAATTCCTCATAGGCACCGATTACACGAATGTTGATCGGTAATTCAGCATAGAATTCCTGCTTGAGTTCCTCCTGCGGCTTGAATAGTTCGAATTCAAGCCCGCTGGCCAATCCGGTTTGCGAAACGTCCACCAGAAGATTGGCGACTTCGGTCTTGTCCGGTAACTGCCGGAGCATCGTACCGAAGGTTTCTTCGATTTCCTTGAGTTGATCTTTATAAGCCTCCAGGTTTACCGCCTTTTTTTGCTTGAATTCAAAAGTCCCTTTCAATTCAGTTTCCTTCTTTTCCACCAACTCCAGCGCATCCAGCTGGTCCAGGGTGTCCAGTTTGATCCACAAACCGACGGCAATCAGACAGACGATGATTACAGTTGCGATTTTGACCGGCAAAGGCCAAGTCCCGGCGGCGTCCAGTTCCCAGTTGATCTCAGATAGGTTCATGATTTCCCCCCGGTATTTTCCTGATCCTGCTTCTTCTGCTGGACACTCAGTTTGAAGTGACTCACCCGACCCTGGTTGGCGCTTCCTTTCGTTTCGATGATACTCAACACCGGATCGGCGAGCCAGGGCGAAGCCTCGAGATTGCGCATATAAGCCGAAACTCTCGCATTCGATTGGGCCGCGCCGTCAACCGTTAAAGTGGGTCCTGCCTGCTTCATTTCAGTCAGATAAACACCATCCGGGGTCGTTGTTGCCACTTCCTCAAACAGATGGACAATTTCGGGACGGCTTCCCTGAAGCTCCTGGATCACTTCCATCTTAGCGATGAACATGTGTTTCTTTTCTTCCAGGTCTTCGATCTCTTTGATCTTTTGGTCCAGAGCTGCGATTTCCGTTTCGAGATAATGGTTTCGGCGGTTTTGTTGCTCGATCAGTCCTTCGATATGGCTATGCACCAACAACATAATTACGAGAGCAAACCCGGCGGACCCCAGGATGGCCAGGAAAAAATTCTGCTGCTTTTGTTTGCGGAGATCCTCGCGCCAGGGTAGTAAATTGATTTTTGCCATCAGTCGAAACTCCTCAGCGCCAAGCCACACGCGATCATCATCGCCGGGGCATCGTTACTCAGACTTTGAGGCTTGATACGGCTGGATAAAACCATATTGATGAATGGATTCGCCACAATGGTCGGGGTCCCCAATTGCTCCTCGACCAGGCTGTCAATGCCCGGGATGGATGCGCAACCCCCGGCCAGAACGATTGCGTCGATTCCTCGATGGACGCTCGAGGACACGAAAAACTGCAGCGATCTCGAAATCTGCTGAACCATCGCCTGCTTGAATGGCTCGAGAACATCGGAAACATAATTATCCGGCAAGCCGCCATGTTTTTTCGCGAGTCCGGCTTCTTCATACGACAAACCATATCTTCTCTGGATTTCTTCGGTCAACTGCTTGCCGCCAAAACCCTGCTCACGGGTATAAATAATTCGCTTGTTATGGATTACATTCAGAGTCGTCATGGTCGCGCCGATATCGGCGATCGCGATCGTCTGATGGTCCCCGCCTTCCGGGATCTGATCCGCGATCAACGCGAAGGTGTTCTCCATCGCGTAGGCTTCAACGTCCACGATCTTTGCCTTTAAACCCGCGATTTCCAAAGCGGCGACCCGGTCTTCGACATTCTCCTTTCGGGACGCGGCCAACAGCACATCGACCATTTCAGGGTTCTTTTCGCTCCGCCCCAATACCTCGAAATCGAGACTCACCTCATCGAGCGCGTAGGGGATATATTGGTCGGCCTCGAGTTCAATCTGGCCTTCCAGTTCATCGCTGTTCATCGAGGCGGGCATCGAAATGACCTTGGTGATCACCGCGGATCCGGCGACCGCGACTGCTGCGTGTTTCAAGCGGGTGTTGGAGTTTTTAACCACCGACTTGATGGTATTACCGATCACTTCGACGTTCGCGATGTTCTTGTCGACTACCGCATCCTGCGGCAGGGCTTCGACCGCGTAACTTTCAACCCGGTAGCGGGATCCATTCTGACTCAATTCCAGCAGCTTGACGGCGGCTGAACTGATATCGATCCCGATCAGCGGCGGCTTTTTCCGTTTTAAGAAAACCATAATAACTCGATCGTGCTGTAGGTTGGACGGTGTGTCAAAAAGGATAACCTTCTGCCCAGAAGGCCCTTAATACCAATGAATTTTTCCCGGCATGATTCACGTATCCTGTAGTATAGTAGCAATTGTCCGTTTGCATAACGCATAACAATATTTTGTTAACCAATTCACCCTTGGTACACCGGAATATCCGCATCCGGCCCGTCGGTTATCGCCCGTGACGTTCCGCGAACCGAAAAAAAAAATCGTTCCTGGTGCGCTGCCTGCAATTCTTCCTGATCGTCCTGATCATCGGCGGTCTGCTGGCTGGAGCCGGTTCATTCCTGGTTTATCGGATGATTGAACCGGAATTGCCCGACATCACCGTTCTCAGCGACATCAAACTTCAAGTCCCGCTCAGCGTCTACAGTGAAGATGAAAAACTGATCGCGCAGTTCGGTGAGAAAAAGCGTATTCCAATCGCTACCGCCAACATTCCGAAGCGCTTGATGGATGCTTTCATCGCCGCGGAGGATGATCGCTTTTTCAGTCATCCCGGGGTGGATTACAAAGGCTTGCTTCGAGCCGCGCTGCAATTGCTCTCGACCGGGCAGAAACGGCAGGGTGGCAGCACCATCACCATGCAGGTCGCGCGCAATTTCTTCCTGACGAATGAAAAGACATTCATGCGGAAATTGAAGGAAATATTACTCGCACTTAAAATCGAACGCCACTTGAACAAACTCGAGATTCTCGGACTCTATCTGAACAAAATCTATCTCGGACACCGGGCCTATGGAATTGGCGCCGCCGCCCAAGTTTATTACGGGAAGTCGGTCGAAGAACTGACCCTTTCCGAATGCGCGATGATCGCGGGTCTTCCCAAGGCGCCTTCACAGGCCAATCCGATCACCAACCCCGAGCGTGCGCTGGAGCGTCGTGATTATGTTCTGAATCGAATGGCGGAACTGGATTTCATAAAGCGGGAGGAACTCGATCAGGCCTTGATGCAACCGGTTACCGCGAGGCTCCATGGTGATTCCATCGAGCTCGCCGCGCCCGATATGGCCGAAATGGTTCGGCAAAAAATGGTCGAAAAGTATGGTCCGGATGCTTTTACCAATGGGTTTAAAGTCTACACCACAATCTCAAGCCGATTGCAGACCGCGGCGCTTAACGCATTGCGACAAACGCTCCACGAATACGACGGAAGACATGGTTACCGCGGTACCGAGGGACGAATCCCGGCCGGCGCGAGCGCCGCCCAAATTCAGGAGACACTGATCGCCTATCAGAAAGTCGGCGACACACTTCCGGGCCTGGTCACGTCGGTTCATTCCGACTCGGTTTCGGTCGAAGTACACGGTGTGGGGTTAATCGAGCTTCCCTGGAAGGGAATGACATGGGCCAGACGTTATATCAACGAAAACAGTCGCGGCCCTTCACCGAATTCACCCGGGGAAATTGTGGCCGAGAGGGATATTATAAGAGTCCGGCGAAACCAGGACGGAAACTGGATGCTGACACAAGTTCCAGACGTTTCAGGAGCCCTGATCTCGCTAAAACCTTCCGACGGAGCGATCGTCGCCCTGGTCGGAGGATTTGATTTTGACCGGAGTAAGTATAATCGGGTTACCCAGGCCAAACGCCAACCCGGATCGGGCTTCAAACCGATTCTGTATACCACGGCCCTGGAAGAAGGTTTTACGGTATCGACCGTGATCAATGATGCGCCCATCGTCTATGTCGATCCGTGGACCTCGAAAGAATGGCGGCCGAAAAACTACAGCGGAAAATTCTACGGTCCGACCCGTCTCAGAGACGCGCTTAGAATGTCTCGCAATCTGGTGTCGGTTCGGCTGCTGCGGCAGATCGGGGTCGAGAAAGTCGCCCGGACCGCGATGCAATTCGGCCTTCCATCCGACCAGATTCCGAGAAGCCTTTCCCTGGCTCTAGGAAGCGGCAGCGCGACTCCGCTCGAAATGGCCCGGGTCTACTCGGTATTCGCGAATGGCGGTTTTTTGATCGACCCTTATTTCATTGCGCGGATCGAAAATCGTAATGGCGAACTGATTGAAGAGTCCTTTCCAAAAATCGCGTGCCCTCATTGCGGGGACATGGGAGATCAGAATCAACTTTTCGCGCCGAGAATCGTATCTCCTCAAATCAATTATCTGATGACGTCATTGCTGAAAGATGTGATCCAAAGCGGCACTGCGACCCCGGCGAAGAAACTCGGACGCTTGGACATCGCGGGTAAAACGGGCACGACCAACGAGCAACGCGACGCTTGGTTCAACGGATTTTCGCCCGCCTATGCGACCGTAGCCTGGATCGGATTCGACTCGTCGAAGCCCCTGGGCAACCGGGAAACCGGGGGAATGGCCGCCTTGCCCATGTGGATTTACTACATGGAAGAAGCCCTGAAAAACATTGCCGATGAAGAACTGCCGGTGCCCGAAGGCATCAAAACCGTCTATGTCAACCGATACTCCGGATTTTTGAGTTCCGCCTCGGACCCCGATGCGATTCCCGATATTTTTCGTGAAGAAGATACTCCGGGATCCGGAAGCGTCGCGAGCGGAGATACACCTTTCATCACGAATCAGGAATCGGAAAATTCTCAGATTGAATCAATCTTTTGAAGCGCTTGACCGATAAAGAAAAGCAATTGATTGCAAGGGAATCCGCGAAGATCCTGATCGAGGAGGGGATTGATGACTTTCAGCTTGCCAAACAAAAAGCGGCAAGACGTCTGGGTTACGGTCCCACCCATCCCTTACCCGGAAACGAAGAAATCGAACATGCGGTCCATGAATACCACCGATTGTTCCGCGCACGGATTCAGGACTCGCATATCAGAAAGCTCAGGTCCGTCGCGTTGAAAGCAATGACTTTCCTCGCAGACTTTTCACCCAGACTGGTCGGCAATGTGGTCGATGGCACCGCCGGGCAACACAGCCCGGTTGTGATCTATCTTGCAGCGGACAATCCAGAACCGGTGGTGATCTCCTTTCTGAACGCGAATATCCCTTTTGTGGAATCATCCCGGCGTCGCTTGATCGCGGGAAAGCAAATGGTCTATCCGGTGCTCAATTTTATGCACGATGACATTAAAATCGAGGCTCATATTCTAGCCGAGATCCCGTTCAGGGAATGCTTCCAAAGTCGACAATCGCCCACTCAATCTGCGACAATGGATCGAGTTAAAACGATTCTCGATAACGATCTAACGGGAACTGACCGCAATTGATCACTTAACTGCGCCGATCGATGGAAATGTAATCGCGCCTGGGCTTTCCGGTATATAACTGGCGAGGCCTTCCGATTCGTTTCGAGGGATCGGCCATGAGCTCGAGCCAGTGAGATACCCACCCCGCGGTGCGCGCGATGGTGAACATCACCGTGAACATATCAACCGGTATATTCAGGGCCTTGTAGATAATTCCTGAGTAAAAATCGACATTCGGATAAAGCTTGCGCTCTATGAAATAGCTGTCTTTCAGCGCGACTTCCTCGAGACCCAGGGCCAACTCGAACAAGGGATCTTTACTGGCCCGTTTTCCCAGCAATTCGTGGCAGGTCCGTCGGATGATCGTAGCCCTCGGATCGAAGTTTTTGTACACGCGGTGACCGAAACCCATCAATCTGAAGGGATCGTCCTTGTCTTTCGCCCTCGTGATAAATTCCGGAATGCGTTTAACATCGCCGATTTCTTCCAGCATGCTGAGCACCGCCTCGTTCGCCCCCCCGTGCGCCGGACCCCATAAGGCCGCGATTCCCGCCGCGATGCACGCATAAGGATTCGCTCCGGTGCTGCTCGCGAGACGCACGGTCGAAGTACTTGCATTCTGTTCGTGATCGGCATGCAGGATGAACAAAAGATCGAGCGCCCGGGCCGCGGCGGGATCGAGATATTCGCGCTCATCGATGAAAAACCGTTCGGAGGGCCTCGCGAACATCATATTCAGAAAATTCTTGCAATATCCGAGATCGGCCCTCGGATACACGAACGGATCTCCGATACTGTGTTTGTAACAGGCCGCGGCAATGATCGGCATTTTGGCGAGCATCCGTAAGGCTGAAATCCGGCGGTGTTCGGGATCATTCACGTCCAGTTCGCTGTGGTAAAAGGCCGATAGCGACCCAACCACCCCGACCATCATCGCCATCGGATGGGCATCATAATGAAAACCTTCGATAAAACCTCGAAGTTTTTCGTGAATCTTGGAGTACCACCTGATCTCGCTTTCGTACTGTTCGTATTGAGCCTTGCTCGGCAGTTCTCCAGTCATCAGGAGATACGCAACCTCGAGGAAATTACTCTGCTCAGCAAGCTGATCGATCGGGTAGCCGCGATAGAGAAGAATTCCCTCGTCACCATTGATATAGGTAATATCGCTCTTGCAGCTCGCGGTCGACGTAAATCCAGGATCGTAGGTGAAACAACCCATATCCCGATTCAAATTTTGAATATCAACCGTGGGGTGGCCCAATGTTCCTTCCAGCAATGGAAACGAGGCTGTTTTACCGAGTTTATCGTCGGAAACTTTAAATGAATTATTAGACACGGATGAACCTTTAGATTGCCAGAGTTTCGAATAACAAGGCCTGAACTCTCGAATGACCGATGAAAACTTGAGACGGACAATTCGCTGAAATCAGGAACCACCATATTTACGACGAAACTTGTCGACCCGGCCAGCCGTATCGACGATCTTCTGTTTTCCTGTATAGAACGGGTGGCACGCGGAGCAAACGTCTACATGCAGGTCCTTGCACAGGGTCGATCGTGTCTCGAATCGATTCCCGCAACTACAAGTCACATGAATCATTTCATATCTTGGATGGATATCCGGTTTCATGATCTTTTAACCTTTTTCGGTTAGGATTGACTAACGTTTTAAGCGAATTTGTCATTCTATTTCACGAGTGACTGAATCGCAACACCTCGGCGGTTTTTGTCCGACCCACCGGGCACCCGTGACTGCGTTCGGCGACACCGGATCAGACACGGTCAGAAATCGGTTGGCGATAGATACCGGCCGGCCAGCCGGACCAATAACAGGACCGGCAATCCCATGAGGCTCGCAACCAGAAAAAAATTGGAATAACCGATCGCTTCCACCATGGTCCCCGAATATCCGCCCAGCAGTTTCGGAAACAAAGTCATCAAGGAACTGAAGATGGCGTATTGCACTGCCGTGAACGATACACTCGTGAGGCTGGACAAGAACGCCACGAAGGCCGCGCTGGCCAGGCCGGCGGTCAGATTGTCCGCCGAGATCACGAGGTAAAGCACGGTTAAATTACGGCCGGCGCAGGCCTGCACCATAAACAGCAAATTGGTCAGAACGGTCAGTACCGCCCCGAGGAAAAGAATGCGCATGACGCCATAATGGGCCGAAAGGATCCCGCCCAGAAAACCGCCCGCGATGGTCATGATCAAACCGAATGTTTTGACCACTGTAGCGATTTCGGTCTTGGAAAAGCCGAGGTCCTGGTAGAAAACATTCGCAATCACCCCCAGCACGATGTCTGAAATTCTGTAAAATCCGATCAGTGCCAATAGCAGAAAAGCAAGTTTTGTACCGTAACGCTCGAAGAAATCGGTCAGAGGAGCCAGATAACTGTCCCGAACCATGAGCCGATTGACCAGACTCGCGCGGATCGAAAAAAAAGCGATGCACACCGCGGCCAAGGCCGCAACCGATATCCTGAGCGCTTCGATAACAAAACCGAGTACAGGGGCATGGACGAAGTGACCGTTAAGCCCCGCTTTTATTTTCTCTACGAAGTCCGCCGTCAGAAAGAACACCGCGATAAATCCGGCCGCCCCGGCAAAAAACAGCAGCAGAAACCGGAAATAATCGGAAACCAGATACTCATAAGGAACTACCCGGTTCTCTTCGGGTTCTGGTATCACCAAGGTGGTAATCACTCCGACCGACATACCGAGCGCCATGACCAGATAGGTGGCTCGCCATGCCGCGTAGCTGTAGGCACCCGTTTCCGAGCCGAGACGACTCGCGAGGAACAGCGCGCCCGCGCCCGCATAGATCATTCCGACCCGGTAACCGGCAATATAGGACGAGGACATCATCGCCTGCAGGTCACTCTCGGCCGATTCAATCCGATAGGCGTCGATCACGATATCCTGTGTCGCAGCGGAAAAACCCAGAAATATCGCGGCCAGAGCCATTAGGGTCAAATTCCCGGGATCCGCCGCGGGATCGACCATTGCCATCCACGAGATTGCACCCATCACGGAAAGCTGGGCGAGCAACAGCCAACTTCGCCGGCGCCCGAGACGGCGGCTCAAGAAGGGAATCGGCAGTCGGTCCACCAAAGGAGCCCAAACGAATTTGAAAGAATAGGCGAGGGCGGCCCAACTGAAAAAAGTCACGGCCGACCGATCCGCGCCGGCTTCCCGGAGCCAGAGGGAAAGTGAAGAAAAAATCAGCAAGAGCGGGATTCCCGCGGAAAATCCGAAAAACAGCATGGTAATCACGCGGGGATGGAAAAACGCTTCGAAGGCTTCCCGCCAGCTCCGATCCCGCCGCTTCCCGGATTCCATTTCAGTACCGCATTGTCAAAACGCGATTCGACACCAGCGAAGTCCTTGGCGTGGGTTCCATGCCGATAACAGGAGTCCTCCGCAAAGCCGGCAGACCCACGGCGAAGTCCACAGCCAGCCGAAAGGAATCGTACACGTCGAGGTGCCTGTTCTTCGGATCTTAAAATCGATCGGCGTTTAGCCGTTCACCAGATAATGAGCCAGGATGCTCGCAAAATATCCAGCCGCGATGGCCGGTGTCCATTTCAGATGGCTAAAAAATGTGTACATGCCTTTCGATTGTCCCATCAATGCCACACCCGCGGCCGAGCCGATCGACAACAGCGAACCCCCGACTCCGGCCGTGAGAGTGATCAACAGCCATTGATATAAGTCCATATCCGGCGACATGCTCAACACCGCGAACACGACGGGAATGTTATCGACGATCGCGGAAAGCAGGCCGACCAGAACGTTGGCGGTCGTCGGCCCGAGACCGCCATACATTCCGGCGGAAAGCAGCTTCAGGTAGCCGATGTAGCCGAGCCCTCCCACCGCGAAAACCACCCCGAAGAAAAACATCAGGGTGTCCCACTCCGCATCGCGGATCTTGTTGAAGATATCGAAGTCATGCTCTCCGGGAATGATCGTCTTGATCCGATAACCATAAATCATCAGGATTCCGAGGCCGGTCATCATGCCGAGAAAGGGTGGAATGTGCAGAAAATTCTCGAAACTCACGGCCAGCGTGATGGTCAGCGCGAACAACAGGCAAATCTGGATCGCTCCGTGTTTAAGCCGAACGATATCTTGGCCCGCATCGCGCGGCGGACCTTCGTCCGGGATCGCCCGGTACATGATCGCAGCCGGCACCGCGAAATTAACAACCGATGGAATAAACAATTCGAAAAAATCAAAAAAATCCGCTTTCCCCGATTGCCAGACCATCAGGGTGGTAATATCGCCGAAGGGGCTGAACGCTCCGCCGGCATTGGCGGCGACGACTACGTTGATCAGCCCTATACTGACGAACATCGGATTTTTTGCTCCGACCGCTATCACGACGGCGCCGATCAATAGAGCCGTTGTCAGATTGTCGGCGACCGCGGAGACGAAAAAGGCGATCACTCCGGTGACCAGGAACAGCTGTCTGTAACTTAAATTCTTACGCATCAGCCAGGAACGCAAGGCCTCGAAAACGTGGCGCTCGGTCATGGCGTTGACATAAGTGATCGCGACCAGCAAAAACAAGAACAACTGGCCATATTCGACCAGATTGTGGATCAGGGCCGCATGAGTCTGCTCCTTCGGCACACCCAGTTCATTCGCCAGATAGGCCACGTGGCCCCAGATGATGCCCGCGGCCAGAATCACCGGTTTGGATTTCCTGAGCCTGGTGAACTCCTCGGCCATCACGAAACAGTAGGCGATCATGAAAATAAGCAGGCAATAGATCCCCGTTTCGGTCCCGGTCGCGCCCAGAACCGGGAGCTCCTCGGCAGCCGCGAACTCCGGCAGGAATAACCAAAGCCATGCGAAAAATTTACGAGTCAAAGTAACCCCCGTCTTCTGTTTGAAGATGCAAATAAAATCGTGTCAAGCTTTCTGTGTTGGAATACATCCCCAGCCCCGTGTGTACATGAAAATCGCGGAGTGAAGAATCGGAGCCCTTCGAAATGACCCGGTTTTACCAGGTGAGTAGACGACCCTGGCGCGCTTATAGGTTTATTTTTTAAAGATATCATTTTATATTATTTTTTTTATCTTATGCTAGGCGTATCATTTTCAGTCCGCTAGGGGCATAGTGTGACACGCATCTTCTGACGAACAACAACCCGAATGACCCATGTATCAATACAACGAAACAGACCAGACCCTGGTGGAAGAAAGAGTCGCACAGTTTCGCGATCAGACCAAGCGTTTTCTCGCGGGTAAATTGACCGGGGATCAGTTTCGCCCGCTTCGACTCATGAACGGTTTGTACCTGCAGACCCATGCGCCGATGCTGCGCATCTCGATCCCGTATGGCCTGCTGGCCTCCCGGCAACTCAGGATGCTCGCGCACATCGCGAGAACCTACGACAAAGGTTACGCACATTTCACGACGCGCCAGAATATACAACTCAACTGGCCGAAACTGGAACGGGTTCCGGATATTCTGGCCGATCTGGCCAAGGTCCAGATGCACGCGATCCAGACCAGCGGTAATTGCATACGCAACATTACCAGCGATCCACTTGCGGGCATCGCACCGGATGAAATCGAGGACCCGCGTCCCTATTGCGAGATCATCCGCCAGTGGGCGACCCTGCACCCTGAGTTCGCTTTTTTACCCCGCAAATTCAAAATTGCGGTCAGTGGTGCGAGCAACGACCGAGCGGCCACCCAGGTTCACGATATCGGTCTCTATCTGATCAAATCGGAACTCGGTGAAATCGGTTTCGAAGTGCTGGTCGGCGGGGGTCTCGGCAGAACCCCCGTAATCGGGCAGATCATTCGGCCCTTCCTCGAAAAAAGGCACCTGCTTTCCTATCTCGAGGCGATCTTACGGATCTATAACCTGCTCGGCCGGAGGGACAACAAATATAAGGCCAGAATCAAGATCACCGTGCGCGAAACCGGTCTGGACCGATTCCGGGAGCTGGTCGAAGACGAATGGGAAAAGATCCGCGAGGGGATGAAAATCGATCCGGCGCGTTTTGAATACATGCGGCAACATTTCGCGTTGCCGGACTATGATTACAAAGCAGTGACCGAGACCAACGGGACTCATCCAAGAGATCAGAATCCTGCCTTTCAAACCTGGCTTAAACACAACACGGCGGAACATAAAATACCAGGCTATCGAGCGGTCTACCTGTCTCTGAAAGCCCCGGATTCGCCTCCCGGAGACATTACCGAATCCCAGCTCGATACGGTTGCGGACCTCGCGGATCGATACAGCTTCGGACAAGTCCGAAGTACCCATCGCCAAAATCTGGTGCTGGCCGATGTGCGGCAATCGGATTTGTTCGAACTATGGGAACAACTGGTCGAGTTGAAATTGGCGACGCCGAATATCGGCACCTTGACCGACATCATCTGTTGTCCGGGCCTGGATTTTTGCAGCCTTGCCAATGCGGGATCGATCGGAATCGCGGCCGAGATCAATAAAGTGTTCAATGATCTGGACTATATCCATGATCTCGGAGATATCAAAATCAATATGTCCGGGTGTATGAACGGATGCGCGCATCAGAGCGTGGGCCATATCGGCATACTGGGAGTCGACAAAAAAGGCGCCGAATGGTACCAGATCACACTCGGCGGCTCATCGGATAATTATGCGGCGATCGGCGAACGCCTCGGTCCGGCTGTTGCCAAAGACCAGGTTGTCGAAACGCTGACAGGAATACTCGATGTATTCACCGAGTTGCGGCTCGAGGACGAAGCATTCCTCGATATGGTCACACGAACCGGTCTTCAGCCATTCAAAGATAGAGTCTATGCAAGTAATTAAAGATCAAGAAATCATCGAAGACCATTGGCTGCATATCGCCGACGACCCGATCCCCGCCGAAGGTCGTATCAGCGTTTCGGCGGCTCGATGGAAAGCCGAACGGGAGAACCTTCTCGCGCGGGACGGAGAGCTCGGACTCCGGATTTCACCGGTAGATCAGATCGATGATTTTGCCGGTGACCTGCAACATTTTCAGCTCATCGGCCTCGAATTCCCGACTTTTACCGATGGACGATTGTTTTCGATTGCCGCAATTCTAAGGCGCCACTATTATTACCAAGGTGAAATCAGAGCCCTCGGCGGATTCATCCGCGATCAGATTTTTTTTCTCTCCAGGGTCGGAGTCAACAGTTTCGAAATGAATGACACTTCAGATCTTGAAGGAGCGCTTTCGGCGCTCGAGGATTTTTCCGTACGATACCAGACCGCCTGCGATAACGGCTAAGCCCGGCTACTCGTTCCGTACGCTTACCAATCGCGATTGCCGGCTTAATTTTTCAAGCGGGACTTCACGATACTGATCCCCTTCAATACGTTCAGCGCTTCACTCAATGGATAATCATTGGTCAGCGCGAGCGTATCAGTGTCGCTCTTCTTTTGGTCCTTGGCTTCCTCATTACTATTTCCGTTCGTGAGGTGGTTGGAGAGATCGGATTCGGTAATCGGGGTCACGCTGGATTTTTCGAGTTCCTGCAAACGAACCTTGGAAAGAACGATATCCGGTGTGATGCCTTCGGCCTGGATCGAACGTCCGGAAGGCGTGTAATACCGGGCCGTGGTCAATTTGACTGCCCCTCCGTTGGTGGTCGGAAGAATCGTCTGGACCGAGCCTTTGCCAAAGGACTTTTCCCCCATGATAATGGCCCGGTTATGATCCTGAAGCGCGCCCGCGACAATTTCGGAAGCCGATGCGGAACCGGCATTGATCAACACCACGATCGGCGCGCCCCCCAGATATTCGTTCGGAGTTGCGCGGAATTTGTACTGGGAATCCTCGATTCTGCCTTCCGTATAAACGATCAGCCCGCTGGTTAGAAATGCGTCGCTGACCGATACCGCCGCGTTCAGAACGCCGCCGGGATTATTGCGGAGATCCAGCACCAGCCCCTTCAATTTTCCCTTGTTGGATTTCTCGAGATCGAGAATATTCTCCTGGAGGCTCTCTCCAGTGCCCGATTGGAAACTGCTGATCCGGACATAACCATAGCCGTCTTCGAGCAAGCGGCTCTTGACGCTTTTCACTTTGATTACATCGCGAACGATCGTAATGGTCAGCGGTTGTTCCTCGTTGTCACGGACCACCGTCAAAATAATTTCGCTGCCCGGTTCGCCGCGCATGATTTTTACCGCATCTTCAAGCGATATCCCTTTAACCGGTTTTTCATCGAGCCGGATGATCAAGTCACCGGCCTTTACACCGGCCCGTTGCGCAGGGGTATCGTCAATTGGCGAGATCACCTTGATAAACCCGTTTTCCATGCCGACTTCGATTCCGAGACCCCCGAACTGCCCGGTGGTCCCGACTTTCAATTCATTGTATTGTTCTTCATCCAGGTAGGTCGAATGGGGATCCAGCCCTGAAAGCATGCCTCGAATGGCATCTTCGAGAATTTTCTTGTCGGATACCGGTTCCACATAATCTTTCTGGATTCGCCCGAAGACCTCGGTGAAGGTTCTCAACTCGTCGAAGGGCACACCGCCAACGGGTCCCTGCTCGGCGATGATGACTCCGCTGGCACTCAGCAGCAAGCCGAACAGGGTGCCGACCAGGAAAGCGCTCAATTTTCTATTGCTAAACATCACTCGTGTGCTCCACAGCGATCAAATAATTCTGCTAATAAATCGACCCATCCTATTATGCCCCATAACAGCACCGAAAAGGATCTTTCCGGTTGGTCGGATGCAGGTTTTTCAGGATTTTACTGAATCCAATAAGTGAGAGAACTCGCCTCCCGTGCCAGAAAATCGGTACAAAAATAGCCAGACTATGCGTCGATCGATACCGATCATCAGCGGCCCGCGTCTTCGCTGATAGCGGGACGAACCATTCCGGACGGTGAATATTATGACCGATTCGTTAGCGGCAACCCGGTCAACCCCTATCGTCGTTGTCGACTTTCTTGCACCATTCGATTGGATTCACGGGTTTTCCGTTTTTACGAACCTCGAAATATAAGGCCGGGATGGAACGGCCGCCACTGCGCCCGACAGTCGCAATTTGCTCCCCGCTTTTCACCGTATCGCCGACCGACTTGTAAAGACTCTGATTAAAGGCATAAAGCGTCATGAAGCCCTTCCCGTGATCAACGATCATCAACAGGCCGTAGCGCACCAACCAGTCCGCATACACGACCCGGCCATCGGAAATCACATGCACGGGTTCGCCTTCCCGCGCCCGTATCAACACGCCGTTCGACCGACCCGAGGCCGTCCGGCTACCGTAGCTTTGCACCAGCTTACCCTTGACCGGCCATTGCAGTCGCCCTTGCAATTTCGAGAAGGATTTCCGGGTCACGGGCTCGAAGGGCACTTCCCTGGCCGCCTTCTCCACGGATCTGATCAAGCTTCGCAGCTGATGTTCATCCTCTTTGAGATGGTTGAGTTCGGAGTTTCGGTCGCGATAGTCCCGGTCCAGTTTGGCCAGCAGGAGGTTCCTGGCCTCGCGCGATTCCTCGAGCGATGTGGCCTCGGCTTCCCGATCCATCCGTAAGCGAATCAGACGCTCGGCTCCGGCTAAAAGTTCCTGTTCACTCGTCTTCAGCTGCTCCAGAACCGCGTGAAATGCCTTGATCTCGGCAACGCGCGCCTGATTGAAATAATCGTGATAAGTGAGCTGACGCAGCGCCTTCGAGGGGTCTTCCTGATTCAGGATCATATGCAGACGCTCCTGTTTCCCGATCGCGTGGGTAGCGCGGATCTGCCTGACCAGCGAAGACTTATAATGGTTCATTTTACCTTGCGTCAGATCCCGGTCCAGACGCACTTTGCGCAGCCTTTGCTCCTGCAGCACGATGTCGTCATTGATGCGTTTCAGGGCATTGGAAATGTTTCCGTACCAGCGCTCATTGTCTCTTAGTTCGGCACGCACAGAATTCTTTTCATTTTCCAAGTCTTCAAGCGCACTTTGCAGCAATCGGATGCGCTCCTGCAGGGCTTCGAGCTGTGTCCTTTTTTCCTCGGTTTCGACCTCGCTCCACCCCGAATCGGGGAATGCCGCAAAAACCAGACTAAATACAATGATAAACCGGATTACCCGCATGTTTTCCTTTTTCCAGCAGTGATCGGCCGGTCATTTGGGAAGGTTTATCGAGCCCCATCAATTCCAGCAGGGTAGGTGCGACATCGGCCAGATTCCCGCCGTCCAGCAAATTTCGCGCCCCGCCGAAGTAAACCAAGGGCACCGGATTCAAGGTATGGGAAGTCACGGCCTGCCCGCTCATCGGATCGACCATTTGTTCCGCATTCCCGTGATCGGCCGTGATCAGCAGCTGTCCGCGCGACGTTTTCACGGCCGCGATGACCCGGCCCAAACAGGCATCAACCGTTTCGACCGCCGAGACCGCGGCGGATATCACACCCGTATGCCCGACCATATCGCAGTTGGCATAATTACAGACGATCGAACCGTAGCGTCCTATTTGCACCGCTTCGACCAGACGATCGGTAACCTCATAGGCGCTCATTTCGGGCTTTAGGTCATAGGTCCGGACTTTCGGCGACGGGACAAGAATTCTGGATTCACCGGGATAGGGTTCTTCGCTTCCGCCATTGAAGAAGAAAGTCACATGGGCGTATTTCTCGGTTTCCGCCAATCGAAGCTGGTCGATTCCGAGATTGGAAAGATATTCGCCGAAACAGTTGACGACCTTGTCACGCGGAAACGCGACCGGATAATTGAATTCATAGTGATAGGAGGTCAGGGTGACCAATTGGCCAAGACGCGGTACGCGTTCGCGCTTGAAGCCTCGGAAATCGGTGTCGGTCATTGCCCGAACCAGTTGTCGAACCCGATCCGCCCGGAAGTTCATAAAGATCACGACATCGCCATCCTCGATCCCCACCGGATCATCCCATTCCGGAACGATCGCCGTCGCCCGCACGAATTCGTCGGTTTCCCCGCGCTCATAGGCCTGCATCAGGGCTTCCATGGCGCTCCCGCAAACCCGATCCGCTTTCCCCTCGACAATCAGAGAATAGGTTTTTTCGATGCGGCTCCAGCGACAATCCCGATCCATCGCGTAAAAGCGTCCAATCAGAGAGGCGATCCGGCCTTTATCGGCCTTGTTGAAAACCGCCTCCATCTCTCCGATAGAAGCCATCGCGCTCTTCGGCAAGGTATCCCGGCCATCCAGAAATCCGTGCACATAAACCTGTTCGGCGCCGCGTTGAAAACTCAGTTCGGTTACCGCGTGAATATGGTCTTCGTGACTGTGCACGCCGCCAGGCGATAAAAGTCCGACAATGTGCACGGCCCTCCCATCCCTTACGGCTTGATCGATCGCGTTACAAAAAACCGGATTCGATTGAAATTCTCCGTTCTCCAGAGCCGCCTTGATGCGTGTGTAATCCTGAGGAAGCATTCGCCCCGCGCCAAGGTGCAAGTGGCCCACTTCCGAGTTTCCCATCTGATCGTCGGGTAATCCAACCACCGACCCGGAACAGTCGAGCCGGGTATGCGGACAATGCTTCCATAAGGCATCCCACACGGGTTTATGGGCCATTGCAATTGCATTGTTCTGGTAGGACGCATTGCAGCCAAACCCATCCAGTATCAGCAAGATCGTGGGTTTGATCGAATCCGGTTTCAAGGTTGTATCTCCGATCACGATTGCAGGTTCTGTAAAATATAGTGCACGGAAACCCAAGGATTGTGCGCGTTTAACGAAACCGGCAAAAAAAGGCTATTATTTTATCTTTTTTTCGGCCATACGTCGTGCTCAACTCAAACAGGAAAGCAATTCTCATTTTGCCGTCATTCCGGAAGATATAAGGGATTGCCGGAATCCAGTCACAAGTCTGTCCTGTGCTTGTCGAAGGAGATGTGAAACTGCGGATTGGCGCTTCCGCTGAATCAAGCACTGATGCAATCGGCCAGTTACCGTCCATGGCCTGGATTCCTGCTTCCCGGCAGGAATGAGTGCGCCCGTGATGGTGCACA
>JBOICY010000594.1:0-13235 GCA_050740335.1 Methylococcales bacterium
ATATTCCCCGAACAACACCAGCCCGGCTTGCGCCGTGATCGTATCCTGCGTCGAATCCAACTGGAACGGCAGAACCGTTTGTGACAACATACTCAAAACCTCACGGGTGATGAAAAAAGCGCCTCGAATAAGGCTATTTTACTCATTCAGCGAGGTTTTTTCTTGCCTGAAAAATTCAGTCGCGGATTTTGGGTCCCAGCGAGTGTCGACGACCAGACAGATCGGCAGCCAGTTTCATTTCAATCAGCGGTCTCGATTGCCAGAACTTTCTACCGGCCGTGTCGTCATCGGCAGGTCGTCGATGTCATTTATATTGATCGGTATCGGCGGCAGCAAGCAAAACGAAAAATCTCGTTCCGACGCCGGAATCCCGGTTCCGTCATCTCGTTGCATGTTCAAGACAATGTCATTCCACATAAACGACCGGCTTTCGCGCGGATTTCAGCCAATCCATGCCCTGTTTATAGATCCTGATATCTCCCGCTGCTATAATAATATCCGCTTGTGTGTCCGGAATGGGTAAAGACCCGAATTCCAGATGGATACCGGAGAAAAAGTTTATCAACACGCCGTTTTTATGCCACTGGATTTTCGACCCGGAATACCCGGATCGTATTGTGAAGGTTTAAATCCGGTCACACTACTAGGCTAAGTATTGCACAAAAATCTCCCCGTTAAAGGTGCCCGCATCCCGGACCTTTCCCTGGAATCGCTCAATGTCAGCTAAAACTCTGAATCGGAATAGCAGTTCCCGTGTCAAGGTCGGTCACGTCGAAATCGGTGGCGGCGCTCCGATCGTCGTCCAGTCGATGACCAATACCGATACCGCGGATATCGCGGCTACTGTGAAGCAGGTCAAGGAATTGGCGAAAGCCGGTTCCGAACTGGTCAGAATTACGGTCAATTCGGACGAGGCCGCGGGCGCCGTCGCCCGGATCAGGGAAGCGTTGGATAAACAGGGAGTCAACGTACCGTTGGTCGGCGATTTCCATTTCAATGGGCATAGGCTGCTCGAAAAATATCCCGACTGCGCGGAAGCACTCGGTAAATACCGAATCAATCCCGGAAATGTCGGTCGCGGCAAGAAACGCGACACCCAGTTCGCTCAGATGATCGAATTCGCGTGCCGTTTCGATAAACCGGTTCGTATCGGCGTGAACTGGGGCAGCCTCGATCAGGCCGTGCTGGCGCGTTTGCTCGACGCAAACGCACGACTCGATTCCCCGAGAGAATTATCCGCGGTCATGCGCGATGCGGTGATCACCTCCGCCCTGGAAAGCGCCGCACAGGCGGTTTCGCTGGGCTTGTCGAAAAACCGGATCGTGCTATCCTGCAAGATGAGCGGGGTCCAGGAATTGATTGCGGTTTATCAGGCACTTGCGACGCGATGTGATTACGCGCTCCATCTGGGGCTCACCGAAGCCGGCATGGGTTCCAAGGGAATCGTGGCGTCGACAGCCGCGCTCGCGATCCTTCTGCAACAAGGGATCGGCGACACCATCCGGATATCACTGACCCCGGAACCCGGCGGCGACAGGACCCGGGAAGTCATTGTCGCCCAGGAGATTCTACAGACGATGGGTCTGCGTTCGTTCACGCCGATGGTCATCTCCTGCCCCGGCTGCGGCCGTACCACCAGCGATTATTTCCAGAAACTGGCCCAGGATATTCAAAGTTATTTGCGCCACAAAATGCCCGAATGGCGCAACCAATACCAGGGTGTCGAAGACATGAATGTCGCGGTCATGGGCTGCGTCGTGAACGGCCCGGGCGAGAGCAAAAATGCCAATATCGGCATCAGCCTGCCGGGCACCGGTGAATCACCGGTCGCGCCGGTTTACGAAGACGGGGAAAAGACGGTGACGCTCAAGGGCGAGCGCATCGCCGAAGAATTTCAGCAAATCGTGGAGCGTTATATCGAATCGCATTACCACCGATAGATTGGTGTGCAATCTTATTGTCCAGCTCGGAACGATTTCGGAATGTAACTTCGGGCCACCACGAATAACGACTCAAATTCAATTGAAAAAATCTAAATTTATGGAAGTCTGTGATCGGGTAATTCAGATGCTGGATGCGGTGCTGCAACTCGGCGGCAGGGCTAGGGAACTGAGCGCGGCAAGCCCTCTGCTCGGCGCGATTCCGGAGTTCGACTCGATGGCCGTGGTATCGGTATTGACGGCTCTCGAAGAGGAATATGATTTCGTTGTCGAGGACGACGAAATCGATGCTTCGATTTTCGAAACGGTCGGATCGCTCGCGAACTTCGTCGCTGCCCGGCTCAATGCATGAGCGGGGCGGACAATCCAAGACCGTTTTTTCTGCTAGGGTCGGCCGGTAAGTTATTTGCGATCTTTTATCCTCCATCCTCCCGGACATCCACGCGCCAGGTGATCGTTCATGCGCCCGCGTTCGCCGAAGAAATGAACAAGGCGCGCAGAATGGTTTCGCTGCAAGCCGTCGAATTGGCCCGTCACGGTGTCGGTGTGTTGATTTTCGATCTTTTCGGAACAGGTGACAGCGAGGGCGATTTCGGCGAAGCCCGATGGGATCTCTGGCTTGAAGACCTTGGCACCGCCTGCCGCTGGGTTGGAAATCAAGGGATCGAGCGAATCAGTTTGTGGGGACTGCGCATGGGTGCTTTGCTCGCGATGGATTTTGCCGCGCGTTGGAAGGACCCTTTCGAAAATCTTATCTTGTGGCAGCCCGCGCTGAATGGCAAGACCCTGATCGTGCAGTTCCTTCGATTGCGGGTTGCCTCGGCCTTGTTTGCAAGTGACGGGAATGCCAAATCCGAGACCACGTCCGAGCTACGCGACCGGCTGCTTGCCGGACAATCGGTTGAAGCCGCCGGCTATGAACTCGGGCCGGAACTTGTCAATCCGCTCATGAAACTGCGTTTGGCGCATTTCGAAATATTTCCCTTCAAGAAAATTCATTTGTTCGAGCTGGTTTCAGAGCCCGGAAAACCAGGTTCGGCGGCAAACCGTGAATGGGTCTCCGCGATGCAGGAAAAGGGTTCATCGGTAGATCATGAAACCGTGCCCGGCCCGCAATTCTGGAGCACCCAGGAAATCGCGGTGGTCCCGATGCTGCTGGAAAAAACCGTTCATTGCCTGATCGGTCATGGAATCTGATCGGCGGGTCGCGGCGCGGGAAGAAATCCCGCTCGCTTTCGAGTGCGGGGGAGAGCGTCTATACGGCCTCCTGCACAATGCCGAGGCACCTTCCGGCTATGGTGTTCTGATCGTGGTGGGCGGGCCGCAAACCCGGGTCGGCAGCCACCGCCAATTCGTGCTGCTGGCTCGCAGTCTTGCGGCCAATCGGATTCCGGTGCTGCGATTCGACTATCGCGGCATCGGAGATGCCACGGGATCTCCCGAGACCTTTCAAACGATCGACAGCGATATTCGCCGGGCGATCGACATCCTGATCGAACGGCAGTCGAAGATCGGCAAAATCATCCTCTGGGGCCTGTGCGACGCGGCCTCGGCGGCGATGTTCTACGCCTTCCAGGACCCACGGGTGAAGGGGCTCGTGTTAGTGAATCCCGACACGCTGACAGTCACGAGCGAAGCCCGAACCTATCTGAAGCACTATTATGTTCGCAAAATTTTCGATGGGGAAATGTGGCGGAAAATTTTGCATGGCCGCTTCGACTATCGGGAATCCATTCTGTCCTTAACGCGTACAATCGCCAACCTTGCCAGTTCCAGGCTAAAACGAATCTCGGGCGAAATCAATACGCCTTTCCCAGAAAGGATGCGGAAGTCACTGGCTCAATTCAAACATCCGATCCTGTTGATTTTGAGTGGCCGGGATTTGACCGCCGATGCGTTTCGCGACCTGATTAACAGTTCCGATCAATGGCTGCAAATTTTGTCACCGGAAAATCTGGTCACACGCCATACGCTGGAGGAGGCCGACCATACCTTCTCGACCCGGCAATGGCGGGACCAGGTTGCAGCCTGGACGCTGGATTGGATCGGAAAGCTGTCCTGATTGAGGCCCTTCCGAACCCGATATCCTATGCTCCAGTTCCTGGGTCGGGCCGAAAAAAATCAATCGTCTGCGGATACAAAAACGGTTTCGACTCAAACGCATAGACGAGCCGGCGCACGCATGACACGCCTCTTCGAAGCAACGCGGTGTTAAACGATTCCCGCCGCAAATTGCCGGATAAACCGATACGTTGCAACTTGTTTCCTGCCTCGGCCGATCAATGCTCCGCTTTGGCGGCATCCAGCAAGTTCAGTTTGGTTTCATGGCCGGCTTTCTGAACATTCTGTGCCTTGTCGTAGCTTTCCATGAGTGCTCGATAAGGCGGCACGATGTGATCTACCATTACACCTGCGAAATCCATCGCATCCGGGCGATTCCATGTGCTCATGATTTCCGCCAGGACAGCGAAAGTGTCGATCGGTATCGCGCCGGCCTGTGCAACGCGGGCGATTGTGATGTCAGTCGCCATCTTAGACCAGTTGCCCGAAGCATCGACGACACAAAACACTTTGTAGCCCGCCACGAGCGCGCTGAGGGAAGGAAAAGCCAGACAGACACTGGTCAGGGTACCCGCAATGATCAGTGTCTTGCGTCCGGTTTTCTCGATGGCTTCGACCCATGCCGGATTATCCCAGGCGTTAATCTGGCCGGTACGGGGGATATAGACCGCATCCGGATTGTAGCGGTGGATCTCGGGGATCAGAGGACCATTCGGTCCGTCGGGAACCGACGCCGTGGTGAAGGTTGGCATCCTGGCAAGATAAGACAGTTTCGCGAGCGCGCCGGCGTGTGCGCGAAGAGTCGGTTGATCGATGTCTCTGACCAGTTGGAAGAGTCCGCTCTGATGGTCGATCAAGAGCATCACGGCGTCGTCGGGATCGATCATCCATTGGTTTTTATCCACTGATTTTTTATCGAACATAGCGTTTTCCTCATCAGGGTTGGAGGTGAATTTCGCTGGAAAGCCATTAAAACCGTCCAGCACGGTAATCGGCCAAAGCCCGATCAATCTCTTCCTGTGTATTCATGACAAAAGGACCGTGCCCGACGATGGGTTCATCGATCGGTTCACCGTTCAGAACCAGAAAAATAGCCTCACTCATTGCCTCCAGGGAGATTTGGTCCCCCGCGCGCTCGAAAATAGCCAGTTCTTTCCCTTCGATGGTTTGAGTACCATCGATCAGAACGGTTCCTTGCAGCACCAGTAGCGCCGTGGTGAAGCCGTTCGGTAATTGCAGATCGATCTGACGCCCTGCACTCAACCGCGCATCCCTCAGATTAATCGGGGTGAAGGTTTTTGCGGCGCCCATCGTGCCCGCATATTCGCCCGCTATGACCCGGATCATTCCCCCGTCATCATAAAGCTTCACCGCCGGAATATTCTGGCCGAGAATTTCCTGATAACGCGGCTCGGTCATTTTGTCTTTGGCGGGTAGATTCACCCAGAGCTGGATCATCTCTAACGTGCCGCCCTTCTTCGAGAAATCCCGCCCGTGTATTTCTTCATGAAGAATGCCGCGCGCGGCTGTCATCCATTGCACGTCACCGGGGCCGATTTTACCGGCATTCCCGGCATTATCTTTATGTTCGACTTCACCTCGATACACGATGGTCACCGTCTCAAACCCACGATGGGGATGTTGACCCACGCCTCTGGATCGATCGGAAGGTTCGAATTCCGCGGGGCCCGCATAATCGAGCAGCAGGAAGGGACTGATTGCTTCGCCTTGCGTTTGATAGGAAAACAGTGTGTTCACAGGAAATCCGTCGCCTACCCAATGGTCGCCTGTACCGCGAAGGATTCGCGCAATTTTCTTACCATTCATGGGCTTTCTCCGTATCTCAATTTTTATGATAAATTAACCATAGTCAAGATACTTTAGCAAGTATGCACAAAACGGATTGTAGAGAACAAATAAACTGTCCGGGTTTGCAGCACATGATTTGTCCGGTTTAATCGGGTACCGAGGAGGTACCTGGGTCAGAGGCTCAAGCGAGTCGCTCCAACCGACATAACTCAGACTCTTCGAAGCCAGCCTGTCTGCGTAATTCTGAATTAATCGGGCCATGGATCTTCCCTTTCAGCAGTCGTTCCACCAAGCCGAAATAGGTCGATTCCGGATCCAGACCCCGTTCTGCGCAGACGGTTTTAAACCACAGTGAGCCGATCGCGACATGGCCGACTTCGTCCTGTAATATCCGCTCGAGAATGCCGGCGCTTTCGGTATCTCCAACCCGGAGCAATTTTTCGATCATGCCCGGCGTGACATCCAAACCGCGCGCTTCCAGAGTCCTCGGAACCAGGGCCAGACGCGCAAGCACATCATCGGCCGTATCCGTCGCGACATCCCACAGGCCGCGATGGGCGCACAGGTTTCCATACTCGGAGCCCAGTTGGCGGAGACGCTCGCGCAGCATCGAAAAATGAAGCGCTTCCTCGGCCGCAACCGCGAACCAGTCCTCGTAAAATGTTACCGGAAGCCCGCGAAACCGATACAAGATATCCCAGGCCAGATGAATTGCGTAAAATTCGATGTGTGCAAGCGAATGCAATAATGCGATCCGGCCACTCTCGGAAGCGAGGCCGCGGCGGGGCAGGTTTTTCGGCTCGACCAGTTCCGGGAGAAGCGGAAATACGGTGGCCGATATCGGCAAGGGTTCGGCGTTCGAAAAGTAGTCGACCATGCCTTTTTCATTCAACGCCCATGCGCGCTTCGTCAGTGCGAGTTTTTCTTCGACGGAACTGGAATGGAGGCAAGCCGATGCCAGTTCAAACACTGTATACACGGGGGATTCCACCTTGGAAAAGATCAGAGATCTGAGTATTCTGACAATCTACTGTGCCTTTATATTCTACCTTTCGGCACAGCCGCATCTCCCGTTGGACAAGCTCTTTTCTTACCAGGACAAAGCGATGCACCTGTTTTTCTACGCTTTGATGGGACTGCTCGCCTGGCGTTCGTTCGGCCATTTTCTTCAAAAAAGATCGTTATTGGCCTTATACTGCATCGGCTTCTGCGGTCTATACGGTCTGAGCGACGAAGTCCACCAGTTCTTTGTGCCTGGTAGAACCGCTGACTCCTTTGATCTGATCGCCGATATCACCGGAGCGACAATCTCGGTGTCCGTGATCCTGGTTTTCAGACCGGCCGCCACCTGAAGGCAAGGAGGGTAGCCCGAGGCCAAAACTGTCTGGCTTACACCGCCTCCTTGAGAAGCAATTCGCCGGCAATCCTGCGATAGCTCTCGATCTGGTCGAAAATCAGATAACGGTAGGTATCGGCGGCCAGGGTGTCGATTTGGCGCGCATATCCCTGGTATTCCGCGAGCGTCGGAATCCTGCCCATGATCGAACACACAACCGCAAGTTTCGCCGAAGCCAGAAATACATTAGCCCCCGTGCCCAGGCGGTTCGGGAAATTACGCGTCGAAGTCGAGACCACGGTCGAATACCAAAGTTCAGGACCGCATGGTTGCGTGGTCTCAAAAGCGCGCCTGATCTTTTCCGTATTCCGGATGATAAGGGCCTGCGGGAATTCCTTTCGGCGGCAGAAAAACCTGATTGTTGGCCTGTTGCGCCAAGGGACGGTAATCAGTCACCAGTGCGTTGATTGCAGCGCTTACCGCCATCGTAACGAGGTCTCCACCACCCGAATCATGGTGGTACGCTTGGCTGGATTCCCATAATACCGTGCCGGTACGGGTGTCTTTTAAAATATATTCCATCGCTACTACCACCGATGATGCCAGAATCAGATATTTTGTGCTCCAATCTTTGATTGTGATGAACAACACCGCATCGGCGCCGAATAATTCAAAAAACCGCTGCGGTGCTAACTGATGGATATGGCCGGCTTCGGAAAGACCAATGTCCTGAAATAACAGTCCGGTTAAATAAACAGGAAATACATAGTAACCACGCTCGGCCAAGGGTGTGGTGATTGTCGTCATAAATACGGTTGAAGCAGTCACTTCGGTCGATTCATTCACCACCGGCACGACCACGATGGAACGAGGCGGGCGAGAATAAAAAACTGAAAGATCCGGCTTGTTCATCGCGCAGCCATTCAAGAGAGCCAGCAAGCTGCCTGCCATAAGCAATGTTCGGATCGTTATGGCGCGCTTTTGCCCGTTCCAGGATAATCCTTGATTTTGGAGTTGTCGGTCTGAGCCATCTTTTGCCGCACGCGATCAATGAGTTTGGTCATCAGCGCGGACGATTCGGGGAACGTTTGTTTCTCTTTTTCGAAATATTGAAGCGCCCCTGTATAATCACCGCGGCGGTACAACAAGAATCCATAATCGGCATAAACGCCTGGAGGTATGCGCGAGGGATGCGCTGTGGTTGGCAAAGAATTGCTTAAATAGGATTCCGCTTGAATGAAGTCGTGATCGGTGTAACGCAGATAAAGGCTATCTTCATATTTTCCCCAATCGTATAGCGATGTTGGAGCGCACCCTGTCGTTCCGGTGATTGTAACCAGTAAAAGTATCGGAAATGCCCTGCTCTGAGAACAAATACATCCTAAAAATTGATGGACAGGGTCCATTTAGTTCATGGACTCGACTTCATTTCCTCGATTTACGGCGCGAATCGAGCGTTTCCACGACATTATTCATCATGTTCACGATAGCCGCGTCGATGGCCTTTCCTTCCAAAGTCGAATCGAATCCCGTTGTGCCTCCGAATCCTAGCGTGCTGTTCGAAGACAAACTCGCATCTCCTGTACCTTCTTGCGTGTAGAAAACCTGGCCGGTTTTCGGGTCCACCATGCGTAATACCACCCGGGCGCGGGCACGCTGGGTTCTTTTCTTGCCGACCAACCAGGTTCCGCCGGTTTCATCCCGGCCTAATTCGGCTACGGAACCGAGAATCAAGGCATCGACAGCCGTGAGATTTTGTTTGAACTGCTCTTCGCTTAATCCCATCAATTCGGCTTCGGCACCGAGTTTCCCGATATCCACTCGTTCGACGACATTAAAGCGTTGGGTTTGCATGAGATGGCGTGCCAGCAAATCGGAGGCTTGCTTGCCGAGACGGTCACCCGATGCATCCGTAAACAATCCGCTCCCATAAATCGACTCGTTGGTGAAACGGGCAATCGCGATAGTCATGCGCTCGGATGGCGGTAGTGGTCTACTTGCCACGACTTGAGGTCCGCGATCCTCGACGTTTTCACGGATATCGCGGCTAACACAACCCGCCACGACTAATACCGTACAAATCAGGATAAGCTCTCGAACTAATTTCATTGAGAATCCCTTTTAATTTTTTGTGACACATTCAAGCCCGATGATGATCTCGCCGGCGGAGCCAATTGGTTTGCCGGGGCGACAAACTGAGTCCGGAAGTTGGTACCGGCCCTGAATCGCGCGGAACCTTGGCGTTTCCCGCAATGCAATGACTTTGCCTTAACGAAACGAACTCCCTGCTGTTTCAATTTGCACCTTCCTCCATCTGTCATCCCGCCCCAACCGGAGCATGAAGGATCACAAAAATTAACGGCTTTTTCCTGTTGACAGCACTGTAGGACATGTTGAATAAGTTGTCAATTGCGAGGCTGGGAACTGTTGCTAACACAAGGTGTTCGCAATTCAGGTAAGCGGCCGGTTTTAAGATTGCTTCGAATCCGAGCACGAAATCGAGGTCTCCGCTCTCCAGTTCACGCTCAGGAAACGGGACTTCGGTCCGTTTGATCTGCATGTCGATATCGGAACCTGCCGGGCTACCCTTACGATCAGCGGCGGCACCACGAGATAGTCCATGTAGTCGGTTGCCGCGATGACGAAGCGGCGCCGGCTGGTGGAGGGGTCGAATTGTTCCGGTGCGCGAATCAACCGTTCAAGGTCCCGCAGGATTACCCGGACCGGATCGATCGGGGCATTGGCCCGTTCCGTCGGTTTCATGCCCGCCGGCGTTTTGACCAGCAAAGGGTCCTCCAGTTGCTGCCTGAGTCTCTGCAGGATGTGGCTCATCGCCGATTGGCTCACGAACATGCGTTCCGCGGCACGCGAGACATTCTGCTCCTGCATCAGCAAATCGAAAGCGCTCAGCAAATTGAGATCGAAATGTCTTAACTCAGTCATCTCGGCGTCTCCGGGCGCGGTTGGGTCGAATCCGTAGGATCCGGCCGATTGACAAGCACCGAAACCCACCGTGATTTTTATTCATACGCCCATGAAAACCCATCATTTTACTCGCGCGAAGTGTATCCATAAATTGTCGTCACTGTGTCGCCGCTGCCGGGATGGACCGAGACCCGCCCGAACGCCCCTGAATCCGGCTCGGCGGCACATCCACTGCGTTTCTTAACAGGAGCACCGCATGGCGACCAGCGTATTCGAACTTCCGCCGCAACCGTATACCGGAGAGAAAGCGAGGCTCACACGAGCCTACGATTATCTGATCCTGGTATTGGCTCTGTTTTTGTTCATCGGAGCCTTTCACTTGCATGTAGCGCTCACCGTAGGCGACTGGGATTTCTGGCTCGATTGGAAGGACCGGCAATGGTGGCCTCTGGTTACACCGCTGATGATGATCACTTTCCCGGCCGCTGTCCAGGCCGTGTTATGGACCCATTTCCGCTTGCCGCTCGGCGCGACCCTTTGTGTTGCCTGTCTTTTGATCGGGACTTGGATCACCCGGATCTTTGCTTATCACTACTGGAATTATTTTCCGGTCAACATGGTACTGCCGGCGACCATGATGCCGAGCGCGCTGGTCTTGGACGTCATCCTGATGTTGAGCAACAGCCTCACGATCACCAGTATTTTCGGCGGCATGGCCTTCGCCCTGCTGTTTTATCCGAGCAATTGGCCGATATTCGCGATGTTTCACAGACCGGTTGAATATGGCAATGCCCAGCTCACTCTCGCCGATCTGTACGGCTTCCAGTACATCCGTGCGGGGATGCCGGAATATCTTCGCATCATCGAGAGAGGTACGCTGCGCACCTATGGCCAATACGCCACACCGCTCTCGGCTTTCTGTTCGGCCCTCTTGTGCACTCTGATGTACCCGCTCTGGTGGCATCTGGCCAAGTGGTTCGCGACGATTCGCTATGTCAAGAAAATCTAAGCGCGTCTGCCTGGCCGCTATCATATCCATCCCTTCTTCAATTTACAGGACGCGGGCGCCGTGATGGGCCCGGGACAATGGATCGAAGTCACCGGTATACCGGCTGCTTTTACCAACCCGGTAAAGACACTCGACGGCGAAATCGTCGAAATGGAATCCTACGGCTTGGCCAACGGGTTTTCTGGCGCCTGCTTTGGATTGGTATCGGAACCGCCTGGTTGCTCTGGTGGGTCAGGCGGGCATTGTTTATTCCGCGCTATAAAATGCTGCAGTCGGGTCGGGAGGAAATTCTGATCTCACTCCGCTGGACAAACCCCTCGCGGGGCTCATCCGGGTGACCGTACCCCTGTTCGTGCTCGGTGCTTATGCGATCACGGAAAGCCGGATTCCGAACACCATTCCACTTCAGGCCGCGCTGGATCATATCGATCCCTTGCCTGCAACTGTCAACGACGGAACGATCCAGGTCAAGGCGTTACGAACCGAATATCGTATCCCCGAACGGTCGATGGATATGGAGATCAGCATACACAATCGATCCGAAGAGACAATCCGAATCGGTGAGTATGCAACGGCCAATTTGCGCTTCATCAATCCCGAAGCGGGATTTCCGGCGCTTTGGGGATACTTCTGGATAACCCGCGACCGCAATCTGGATGCGATCTCTCCGAAAGAGGAAATCCGCCGGTACTTCACGCTGACCATGTGGATCAGTATTTATACCTTCGCCGTATACTGGGCCGGCAGTTATTTCGCCGAACAGGACAACTCCTGGCATCAGGTCTCGATCCGGGATACGCCCTTCACCGCCAATCACATCATCGAATTCTATTTCAACTTCCCGCTTTATGTGCTGCTCGGCGGCTCGGCCTGGCTCTACGCGAGGACCCGGCTGCCGCTGTATGCTAAGGGCATATCCCTGCCCTTGACGCTGGCGGTGATCGGCCCGTTCATGATCCTGGTCAGTGTCGGATTCAATGAATGGGGACACACGTTCTGGTTCAGAGAGGAATTCTTCACGGCCCCGATCCATTGGGGATTCGTGGTTGGTGTGTGGTTCGCGCTGGGCGTTGGAGGAATCCTGCTGCAACAAGTGATGCGCGTGGTCGAACTGCTTGACCAGATCGAGGATGCTGGTTAAGGAAAGCGCTGATTAAAGCTACACTCCAGCGCGAGGCGGGTTATTCAACCCGCCTCGAACGATTTATCCAACCCTCCGGTATTATTGAAACAGTAGGGACGGAATACAAAGCCCGTCCCGCTCAGTAATTTTTTGGCCTTTTTTAAAAGCCTCCTATCCAGCACTTGCGATCAACCCGATAGATGGTATATTTTCTATACCATGATTCCATTTGAATTTGACGAGATCAAGAGCGTAGCCAATCTGTCCAAACATGGAATTGATTTTATTGAAGCTCAACGGCTATGGAAGACCCCGGTCTCGTTGAAATCCATGCCAAGTCGGACGATGAGCCGCGCGCACTGGTGATTGGACGCGTTGACGGGAAGCACTGGTCGGCAGTCATTGCCTATCGCGGCGAGAAAATCCGGATTATTTCTGTAAGACGGTCCAGGCAAACCGAGGTCGCACTTTATGAAAGCTAAAGAATTCTACAAAATATTTGATGAGAATAAGGTAGAAATAATTGATCATCTGGATTTATCCACACTCAGGCGGTCGAATCAGGGCCAAAAACGGGTCAATTTGGATTTTCCTATTTGGATAATTGAATCGCTTGACCGTGAAGCAAGAAAGCTTGGTGTTACTCGACAATCGATCATCAAGGTGTGGTTGGCCGAACGTCTTCAAGAGTTGGCTTCTAATCCGGTAACGGGAGGAGTCTAGCCAATGCTTTTGATGGCACGTATCGGAGTCTGACCGTCAATTGCCAAGGAAGATATTGCGAGGATTCTCGTTACTATCCCGCGCCCAGAGTGTGGGGCCGGTTATTTAGCCCGCGTAAGATACTCTGTTCAAAGTCAATCAATAAATCGATGATTTTGACTGTCCGGCGGCAACCGGAATGGCATAAAAACGCGTGTTATCGAAAGGCTTGTCGTGTTTCAACATCCCGTGGATAGCATGAAGCAATTTACGCATAACGGCACACATCGCCGGCCATGGTTTCTTGCCGTTGTCCACGAGATGTTGAAA
>JBOICY010000595.1:0-13270 GCA_050740335.1 Methylococcales bacterium
ACCTCACGGTTTCCCCCTTGCGTTTCGCTACGGTTGTCGTTACTCTCTCCGGTCTCCTCTTCCAGGTGACAAGTTTTAGCCCATGCTGGGCACACTAGGGTGCGCCGCGCGCACGGATCATTCCGGAGATCTCATGAGCAATAAAACCCGCACCATTACGTCACTTGATCACAAATTATTGACACAAGCCGTAGTCGATTCCGTTCGAAAACTATCCCCTGAAGACCAATTGAAAAATCCGGTCATGTTCGTGGTTTACCTGGGCAGTATCCTGACCACGGTGCTTTACTTTCAAGCCTTGATCGGAACAGCAGAAGAGCCCTCGCGATTCATTCTGGCGATCACGGTGTGGCTGTGGTTCACCGTGTTGTTTGCCAATTTCGCCGAGGCGGTCGCCGAGGGGCGCAGCAAGGCGCAGGCGGCCTCGCTGCGCAGCGCCAAGCGCGACGTCATGGCGAAAAAGCTGGATGAACCCCGTTACGGGGCGGGTTCCAGCAAGGTAAGCGCTTCCAGCCTGCGCCGCGGTGACTTGGTGCTGGTGGAAGCGGGCGATTTCATTCCCGGCGACGGCGAGGTGATCGAGGGAGTTGCCTCGGTCGACGAAAGCGCCATTACCGGCGAAAGCGCGCCGGTCATACGCGAATCCGGTGGTGACTTCAGTTCGGTGACCGGCGGCACCCGGGTGCTGTCCGACTGGCTCGTGGTGCGCATCGGAGTCAATCCGGGCGAGGCCTTTCTGGACCGCATGATCGCGATGGTGGAAGGCGCGAAGCGGCAAAAAACGCCGAATGAAATCGCCCTGACCATCCTGCTCGTGGCCTTGACATTGATCTTTCTAATGGCCACCGTGACCCTGCTGCCGTTTTCGATCTACAGCGTGGAGGTGGCCAAAGCCGGACAGCCCATCACCATCACCGTGCTGGTCGCGCTCCTGGTCTGCCTCATTCCGACCACGATCGGGGGGCTCCTGTCCGCGATCGGTGTCGCCGGCATGGGCCGCATGATGCAGAGAAATGTGATCGCCACCTCGGGACGGGCCGTGGAAGCGGCGGGAGACGTGGATGTGCTGCTTTTGGACAAGACCGGAACCATCACGCTCGGGAATCGGCAGGCTTCGTCGTTTCTGCCCGTGGACGAAGTGACCGAAAAAGAGCTTGCGGATGCGGCGCAACTGGCCTCCCTCGCGGATGAAACCCCCGAGGGACGCAGCATCGTGATTCTGGCGAAACAGAAGTACGGTCTGCGGGAACGGGATATTCAATCGCTCGGAGCTACCTTCGTGCACTTCAGTGCGCAGACCCGCATGAGCGGCGTGAATTTCGAAGGACAGCAGATCCGTAAAGGAGCGGCCGATGCCATCCGCGCCTATGTATTGTCGTTGGGAGGCGAGGTTCCGAAGGCCATTTCGCTCCTCGTGGACAATGTCGCGCTGTGCGGCAGTACGCCGATTGTGGTGGTCAGGGGACCCAAGGTGCTCGGTGTGATCGAACTCAAGGACATCGTCAAAGGCGGTATCAAAGAGCGCTTTATGGAACTTCGTAAGATGGGCATCAAGACCGTGATGATCACGGGCGACAACCAGCTCACCGCGGCCGCGATCGCCGCCGAAGCGGGGGTCGACGATTTTCTCGCTGAAGCCACTCCCGAGACCAAATTAAAACTGATTCGCGAACACCAGGCCCAGGGGCGCCTGGTGGCCATGACCGGGGATGGCACCAACGATGCCCCGGCCCTGGCTCAGGCCGATGTCGCGGTGGCCATGAACAGCGGCACCCAGGCCGCCAAGGAAGCCGGTAACATGGTGGATCTCGACTCCAATCCGACCAAGTTGATCGAAATCGTCGAAACCGGTAAACAGATGCTGATGACGCGCGGTTCACTGACCACCTTCAGCATCGCCAACGACGTCGCGAAGTATTTCGCCATCATTCCCGCCGCGTTCGCCAGCACCTATCCCTCGTTGAACGCGGTGAATGTGATGGGATTGGCGAGTCCGTCCAGCGCAATCCTGTCCGCGGTGATCTTCAACGCACTGATTATCGTGTTGCTGATTCCGCTGGCCATGAAGGGCGTCGCCTACCGGGCAGTCGGCGCCGCCCGGCTGTTGCGGGACAATTTGGTGATTTACGGCATTGGAGGACTGATTGTGCCTTTTATCGGCATCAAGATCATCGACCTATTTCTTGTTTCTTTGGGTCTGGCTTGAGGAGTTCTGTATGTGGAATCATTTTAAATCGTCTGTTTCGATGTTAGCCATCTGGACAGTCATTACCGGAATCGCGTATCCGCTGCTGGTCACGGGCATCGCTCAAGCGGTTTTCCCCGCTCAAGCCAATGGCAGCCTGGTATTCAAGAACGAGCAGCCGCTCGGTTCGGCGCTCATTGGACAATTATTCAGCGATCCGAAATACTTTTGGGGCCGTCCGTCGGCGACTGCGCCGGTACCCTATAACGCCGGCGCGTCGAGCGGGAGCAACCTGGGGCCGATCAATCCGTCCCTAGTCGATGCCGTGGCGGCCAGGGTCAAAGTCCTGCGCAGCGCCGATCCCGGTAATCAGTCTCCGGTACCGGTCGATTTGATCACCGCGTCCGGCAGCGGCTTGGATCCGCACATCAGTCCGGCCGCAGCCGAATATCAGGCGAACCGCGTGGCGAAGGCGAGGGGACTGAGGCCGGAAACAGTCCGAGAATTGATTGCGGGGCATACCGAACCGCGCCAGTTTATAATATTGGGTGAACCGAGAGTCAATGTCCTGTATTTGAATCTTGCCTTGGATGAAATTCATTAACCTTGATCGGATGGATCTGTCCTGATCAATCAGAGATAATCGAAGCCATGTCTGGCGAACGCCCCGATCCCGACGTGCTCCTCGCTAAAGTCGAGCGCGAACAAGCCAAAGCCAGGCGCGGCCGGCTGAAGATTTTCTTTGGCGCGTCCGCGGGCGTAGGCAAGACCTATTCCATGCTTCTCGCGGCCCGGGAGCGACGAGCCACGGGCATCGATGTGGCGGTGGGACTCGTGGAAACCCACGGCCGCAAGGAAACCGCGCAGTTGCTGGAAGGACTGGAACTGCTACCGACCAGAAGCATCGATTACCGCGGCGCCATGCTTCGCGAATTCGACCTGGATGGGGCTCTCAAGCGCCGCCCTGCATTGATCCTGGTCGATGAACTGGCCCACACCAACTCGCCGGGCTCGCGCCATCCCAAACGCTGGCAGGATGTGGAAGAACTGCTCGGCGCGGGGATCGATGTCTATACCTCGCTCAACGTTCAGCATCTCGAGAGCCTCAATGACGATGTCGGCCAAATCTCCGGCATTCGAGTCTGGGAGACCGTACCGGACACGGTCTTCGAGCAGGCCGACGAAGTCGAACTGGTGGATTTGCCGCCCGACGAACTGCTGGTGCGGCTAAAGGAAGGCAAGGTTTATCTACCCCATCAGGCCGAACGCGCGATCCACAACTTTTTCCGTAAAGGCAACCTGATCGCGCTGCGCGAACTCGCTCTCAGGCAAACCGCGGACCGGGTCGACGCGCAAATGCAGGACTACCGCGAAGATCATGCGATTCGCGAGATCTGGCAGGTCGGCGAGCGCATTCTGGTGTGTATTGGCCCGGATGCGATCGCGGAACAGCTGGTCCGGGCGGGAAAGCGCTTGGCCAGCGGATTGCGTGGCGCATGGATCGTGGCATACGTGGAAACACCGCGATTGCAGCGCTTGCCGGCCAGTAAACGCGATGGCGTACTGAATATTTTACGATTGGCCGAGCAACTGGGAGCCGAAACGGTGACCCTGAGCGCGCCAGAAATCGCCGAAGCGCTGATCAATTTCGCCCGGGAGCGAAACATCACCAAGATCGTGATGGGCAAACCGAGGCGCCGCGGCTGGAAGCGCTGGCTGCTCGGCTCGGTGGTGGATACCCTGATCGGCGAGGCCCATAACATCAATATTCGAATGATGGGAAGTCCAAGGAGCGGCACGGAAGACTCGGAACTGTCCGTTTCTCGCAGGGCGCCACCCCTTGGCCTCATCTCCAGGTCGGAAAAGAAACGGACACACGGTTACCGTGGCTATGCATTCGGAGCCGGCGTCATCGCTCTGTGCTCGCTGGTCGCGGAAAGTCTCTACGGCAAGTTCGAACTCGCCAACCTCGTGATGGTTTACCTTCTGGGTGTGGTTTTCGTCGCGACCAGTTTTGGACGCGGTCCGTCGATCATGACCTCGATTCTAGCCGTCGTCGCTTATGATTTGTTGTTCGTTCGGCCCTATTTCAGTTTTTCCGTATCCGATACCCAATACCTCGTAACCTTGGGCGCAATGCTCGCGGTGGCGATGGTCATCAGCAACCTGATGGCGAACGTCCGCTCCCAGGCGAAAGTGGCCGCTCATCGCGAACGGCGCGCGGCCGTGCTCTACGCCATGATCAAGGAGCTGTCCGCGGGCCGCGGCGAAGCGGAGATCCTGCGCATCGCGGTGCGTCACATCCATACGGAATTTGGCAGCCGGAATGTGGTTCTTTTCCCGGATGAAAACGGACGAATTCTCTATCCAACCGGCAGTGCATCGGCCGAATCGATTCACGGTTGCGACCTCAGTGTGGCGCAATGGGTATTCGATCATAACGAAATGGCCGGGCAGGGAACCCATACCTTGCCTGGCACCGAACTGGTCTACTTCCCCTTGAGCGCCGGAACAAAAGTCCTCGGTGTGCTGGCCTTGTTGCCGGTCAATCTACGCCGGATTTTTCTGCCGGAACAAAAAAAGCTCCTGGAGACTTTCATCAGCCAGATCATGCAGGCGATCGAGCGTGTCCGGCTGGCCGAGCAGGCGAAGAGGTCCTCGATCGAGATGGAAGCGGAACGGCTCAGGAACTCGCTTTTGAGTTCGATCTCCCATGATCTCCGCACACCGCTTGCCACGATCGTCGGCTCGGCCAGTACCTTGGTGGAACGGGATTATGCGCTTCGAACCAAAGACCGGCTCGAACTGAGCCGCGCGATTCTCGATGAAGCGCTGCGCGTGTCGAACCTGGTCAGTAATATCCTGGATATGGCGAGGCTCGATGCCGGCTTAGTCCGGCTCAACCGTCAATGGGTTCCTCTGGACGAGATTATTGGTTCGGTACTGACACGGCTGCATAAACGGTTGGAAGGCAGGACGGTAAGCGTGAAACTGCCCGCCGGATCGCCGCTGGTACATGTGGATTCGGTGATGATCGAGCAATTACTGGTCAATCTGTTCGAAAACGCCGTGCGCTACACACCGGACGGAAGCCCGATCGAGATCGCAGCCGAATTCGGCCCGTTCTCGGTGTCGATCTCGGTGGCCGATCGGGGTCCTGGAATTCCGAAGGGGCAGGAAGATCTGTTGTTCGAAAAATTTTATCGCGTGCAGGGCGAACGGGCACAAAGCGGCGTCGGGCTCGGTCTGACCATCTGCCGTGCCATCGTCGAAGCCCACGGCGGACACATCCATGCAAAAAACCGGGCCAGCGGCGGCGCATTGTTCTCGTTCGTGTTGCCCTTCGACCAATCGCCACCCTCGGTAGAATTCGAAAAAGACTGATTGCGAGCCATGGCCAATCCAAATCCAATTATCGTGGTGATCGAAGACGACCCGCAGATGCGTCGCTTTCTGAGAACCAGCCTGGGTACACTCGAGTTCCAGGTGTATGAAGCGGATACCGGACGGCAAGGTTTGGTGGAGGCAGGTGTGCGCAAGCCCGAACTGATCGTTCTGGATTTGGGATTACCGGATATGGATGGCGTCGAGGTGGTCAAGGCATTGCGGGAATGGACGATGCTGCCGATCATCGTCCTGTCCGCTCGAAGCGCCGAGCAGCACAAAGTCGAGGCGCTGGATGCGGGCGCGGACGATTATCTGACCAAACCCTTCGGCATCGGCGAGCTGCTGGCGCGGATTCGGGTCGCATTGCGCCATTCGGCGGTCAATCCGGAGCATCCCTTCGATCCGGTTTTCACCACAGGCGAACTCAAGGTCGATTTAGTCAAGCGTCTGGTCCATGTCGGCGAGCGCGAGGTTCACCTTACGCCCATCGAATACCGACTTTTGTCCACCCTGGTGAAACATGCGGGCAAGGTGCTGACTCATCGGCAATTGCTCAAGGAAGTCTGGGGACCGGCTTACGTCGAGAATTCCCACTACCTGAGGATTTACATGAGTCAGCTCAGGCAGAAGCTGGAAACCGATCCGACCCGGATGAAATATCTGCTGACTGAATCCGGTGTCGGTTATCGGCTGAAAACCTGGCCGCCTGGTAATGCGATCGGTTGATCGTCGCATTTGCTCAACCGAAGAATTTCCGGATCGCAGCGACCGTGTAGTGAGTCCGGGCAATTGAGGTAGAGTTTACCACTTCTGCGATATCATTCCTCATGCACAATCCCCTTGATGATGTATCCACCGGATTTTTCATCGTGTTCCATCGTTAAAAGGTTGCGAGCCTGCGCTTCTTCCAAGAGCCTCCCGAAGGTGCGAAAGCCGTGATAACTTTCGTTGAAACCGGGTTTCCGGCGTTTCAAGGCTTGTTTGACCATCGATCCCCAAACCTTTTCTTCCTCTCCGCGCTCCTCGAACAGGTCTTCGAGGGTTTCCAGGACCAGATCCAGGGCCTCCTGTTTTTTCGCGTCCTCGCTTGGCAAGGCTGTTTTCGTGGTGGTGTTCTTGGTCGCCTGGGACTTGCGTTTCGACTTGAGATTTTTTTCGCTCTCCCGGACCAGGTCGTCATAGAAAATGAACTCGTCGCAGTTCGCGATCAAGAGATCAGACGCGGAATTTTTGACTCCGACACCGATCACGACCTTGTTGTTCTCGCGGAGCTTGCTGACCAGCGCGGAGAAGTCCGAATCACCGCTGATGATCACGAAGGTATCGACATGGGATTTGGTATAACACAGATCCAGCGCGTCGACGACCATGCGAATATCGGCCGAATTTTTCCCCGATTGCCGGATATGCGGGATCTCGATCAGCTCGAAGGCCGCTTCGTGCATGTCCGACTTGAATTCCTTGTAGCGATCCCAGTCACAATAAGCTTTTTTAACGACGATATTGCCCTTGAGAAGCAGGCGCTCCAGGACCTTTTGAATGGCAAAGGCCGCATATTTCGCGTCCCGGACTCCGAGCGCGATATTTTCAAAGTCGCAATACAAGGCTAGATTTTGTGTCTTCTGATTTTGGCTCATCGTGTTGCCTGCGGGTGGCTCCTGGAATTGGCGTTGTAAAAAAAGGTTTTACGCGGACAAATGTAAGGCATAACACAGCCACTGACCAACACTGCCTCGACGGAACGAAGAAAAGCTTTGTCCTGCGCGAAGAAAATCACTTGATCCGCACCAGAGGCGAGGGCTCGCTCAATTTCCTGGATTTTATTGCCTATAACAGCCTCTCCCTGTTGCTCGGCAATAGCCTGACGAATAGTTAGCATTTTTGCGTCGGATAATTCACCCGGTTTCACAATATCCAGCCTGACACGGTAGTCGATGGATAGTGTCGAAGCAGGGTAACTATTGGTCATGATATGTAAGACAGGCAGGCGTTTACTGCCAATTCTGACCGGCATCGCAGCCAGTCGAAACGGTCTTTTCCCGGAACTTTTTGAAACCAGCACTTTATCCGGGGCGCGCTGACCGCTATTGAGATAGCGGTCCAGGACAATTTCATTGCCTAATGAGGCATCGGAAATAATCAGAATCACCCGGAACATCGGATCATTCTCGAATGGCCTGATAAACTGCTGCTCCAACCACTTGGCAACGGAATGGATAAAGGGGGCGCCTGCGCCATCACCGGTCAATTCATCCACCATGACGACGATGGTCGGAATACGTTTTGCAAATTCCTTTCTTTCCTGCTTACCGGTATTTTCGTTAGCCGGGTTTCTAAACAGATTATCCAGTGCAGTCAGGGTGTTTTTGTCGCTGCCAAGCTCTCGATAGCCTTGAATAGCCGCGGTTAGGACAATCTGATTAACCTTGGGATTCTCTTTGAGCAGAGAGCGTGTGGTTATCGACAAAACCTTGAGCACGCCAGGGCGGTTCACATCTTCCATCCTGTCTTGCCGTTCCGTTTCGGCGCTTTTTCGGTTCCGCGAACCAATATGAGTCGATTCAAGGGTTTCTTTTTCAGAGGGATCAAGAATAAGCGTACTTCCATCGGGACACTTCAGGTCATCTACACCCTCTGCGACGACGGCACTATCGACTTTTCGTTTCGGTGCTTTGCCTGCCTGAACTCGATTTTCATACCAGGTTTTGGCGGCTCCAATCAGTTTCGAATTGGTGGTGACCGTGAGTATGCCGGTTGGCTTATTTGTTTGTCTATCCTTGGCAAGATTGCCGGTTACGTCGTCGTTGATAATGACGCGCGGACTGACATAAAGAAATAAAAATCCGCCATCGGATTCCTTGAGGTAACTCACTACAGCCGTGGTTTTGCCAATGCCGGGATTGCCTTCAAGGCCAAGAACAGTTAATTGACCCATCATCGATGAACGCATTCCGGCAATAATCGCCGACGCGTGCAGATCGCGCAGAGGTACTTTTTGTTTGTCCTTAACCCGCAGAGCAAGTGCTTCCGATAGTGCGGATTTGGGATCCAGTCTTAGAAAATCTGTAATGTTCTGGTCTGAATCAACCCAGGATAGCGCTTGTTCCCATGTCATAGTCGCCATGGGATTGAGAAATCCTGCCAGTTCTTCGGAGAAGTTAAATACCAGGCTGTTGCCAGGTGCCGGTATCTCGCGCATTTCAAGAAACTGTTTGCTGATGACCTTGGGCAGCGCTTTCCGAATCCTGTCAAATGCAAAGCGGATATGATCTTCCAGCGCCTCTTCGTCACAGTCCGGCATCTTTTCGGTATCACGATAAGCCCGGCCAAGATTTTCGATAAGAGCCGTCCTCGGGTCTGCAACATCTTTCGTAAAGAATTTGGCGCATAGGCTTTCAAAGCCGTTTTGGGTTACAGACAATGCCCGCGCATTGAAAGGACGGTCATCAAGTCCTTTACTCTTGAGCCAGCGCAGAGTGGTGTGAACATAGGAGGCGGCCTGACACAATTTGTATAGAGGTTTGTCGCGACCGGTAAAAGCCGGCAAGTGCTCCTTGATCCGTGGTGAAAGTACAAATCCTTCCCCGGAAACTTCGGCGCAAACCCTTGAAAAAACGCTTCTGGAATCCATAAACCAGGCAAAACGTCGTAATTCGTCCAGATGAGCGTCGGGTTTGGTGTAATCTGCGGTTTCCGGTAAGCCGTTCAGCGAAAATTCCAGGCAAAGTAATTCCCTGTCCAATTTGTCATAGTTAGGTTCCAGCCAAAGCAGAAAGTCAGCTCTGATCGGATAACCTTTTTGGGTTAGAACGGAATCGGCTGTACCAGTTACGCCAAAAGCGGTCGAGAATGCGTGCAATGCACGGTTGGTTTCAACCTCGAAGTCAGCTCGTAATCGGGGTAACTGCAGCGGACACCATAATGCTTCAATGGTGTATTCTTCTGGATCAGCTTTTAGCTTACGCAGATATTCGCGCGTAGCCGTTTGGCCGAGTCCCATTCCAAGCTCGAAAAGATGCCTGGCAGTTTCTCGCGTTCGAGATTTCAGATTCGGATCAACTTCCCCGAGTTCTTTTGCCAAAGCCCCATAAACATCGGCAGTATCCAGCTCCATCCAGGGATCAAGACCTAAGTGACCAAATCTAACAACCTGGCTACCGAGTAGCGCGGTCAGTACACCTCTTTTTACCGCAATTTCAAAAGTCTGACCCCACAGAGAATGCTGTTGGATACGGTTCAGCATTAGGCTCTCCCGCTATGGAGTGCCTCGGTGACGTGAGATAGAACAGCGGGTAGCGAAAGCAAGACAGTCCCTTTGGGCCCGCTGGCCGGAATCACCACAATTTCACCTGCGTTTCCGGTTGACGAAGGTTGCATCCAGCGAAAGGGATCCAATACGGGTTTAAATATTCCTTAATACTAAGAGCAGTGGCTGCAGCCGCCCGATAGTGCCGGCGATCTTCTTCTGTATATTTTGGGTTATCGCGTTGTTTTAATTGTTCCGGCTCATACCAGATGTCAACTCCTGCACCCATGCGCCAGATACGATCAATTTTAGCTCTTTGTTCACGTATTATGGGATTTTGCTTTTCATCAACACGTATCGGCATCCAGGTAATGTTGAGTAATTTCTCAGGCGCTTCCCGAACAATCCTGGTTGTTGCCACGCCATTTTCACGCATTGCGAGTGTTCTTTCGTTTAATGCAGTCCTGACACGAACGGAAAATAAGGGTTCCAAGACATCATCCGGTTTTCGAGCTATTTTGATGTGTTTGAACCATTCGGCGTTTTCATTTTGTCCTTGAGTTGGCTTGACCAGGGGATCACGCACTTTTCCTCTGGAGCGTTCGATCGCAGACCAATCAACTACACCTTGCTGCACGACCAGATACAGGTCATCAATCGATCGTTGGGCATGGGCAATAACGGTTCGAGATTTCGTGCGCAGCAAATCGACTAATGTTTTGCTCAGTCCCTTAACCCGTTCATTCCAGGATGACAAATCCTGTAAAAGCATTTCCACTTGAGTTTTTCCTTCAGTGTTAAGTTTGGCTGTCAGTTCTTCCGCTTCCTCCGGGATATTCGAGGAATTAATAGCTGGATTCAGGACAAGCCAAAGAAACACCACCTCTGATAAACCCCTTCGTAGACGGAACGGTGCTTGTTCATTGGCTGAAGCATCGAGCAGCACTTCACGCAGGCGCATCAGCCTGGAGTCAAAAGCGGGAAACATCTCGTTCCTGGGATCTTTTCCATTCACCCTGAATCGATAACTAACTTCACGTACAACTGAGACGCCACGCGAACTTGGATCAACGCGGCGGGATTCAAACAGTTGCGTATTCCATTCTGACCAAACAGGAAGGCAGTTGTAGAACATGGCTTTGACCAGTTCTTGTGATACTGAAAAATTAGCGGCCAGTCCATAATCCCGTGATAAATTCAAGTGCATTGAATGGGCGCTTTCTGGCGTTCCATAATACTCAAATAGAGCAACAACACGCTGAACGTAATCCACGAAAGCCTTATCATTGGCTTTCTCTGATTTCGCCACTTGAACCCCGAGTCCTTTCATAATGGCGAAACTGACATTCAAGCGTACGCGTGCCAAGGCCTCGTCTTCCAGAAAATTCAAGAATCTGGTTACCTGGCTATCGTTTTTGTCAAAGTCTTGCCGGAGTGTTTCAATGAGTTTGTCGCGTTGTATCTCACCAAATTCATCATCTCGATGGGCCTGAGTATTAGCGATACTACCGGCCATACGTTCAAGCCAATCTTCAGCCTGAATTTCTTCCAGAGCGGATAAAACACGCGCAACATCTTTTTCACGAAGCGAGGCGGGTCTCTCTGTTTTTGCAAATTCCATTGCCACCATTTGAGCAGGTAAATCATTAAGGAAGTGCTTAAGCCCGGTCAATTGGGCGAGATTCTGAAGTGCTGATGCCGGATCCGAAACCTCTATATTTTCAGATGAGATTCCCAAACGTTCAATTTCATCAGCTATGAGTCGCTTCAGCTTGGAAATGTTCTGCGAAAGTCCTGCGATATTGTCATTGAACATCCGTCCGCCCATCTTCGCGGTGAAGCTTTTGGGGGGAATCACCAGATCACACAAGAACCCGGTGGTCTCTGTTTGACGGAAAGCATCGCGCATTTCTCTTTGGGCGAGAAATCGGCGAAGTATCGCGTAGATGTTGATGCCAAGCCGCTTTTTGGCAGGGTAGAAGGTAAGTACAGGCCAACCCAACGGATGATCTGAACGGTCTTCATCAGGGGGAAAAGCCTTCACCAGAAAATCAATCAGGGAAGCGAGATCAGTGGAGGGTATTCTGCCGCGCGCATGCACGGATGCTCCGCCTTGTTGAGGTATTTGCGACATTGGCATTCTCCTTTAGACTTCTCGATCCCGGATCCTTTTCGCCGTCGGATCAATATCGCCGTAAGACTGGTCTTCCGGTCCGTCGTGGCTTCCGGTAAGTGGTACAAATGCGACACTCAAAATGTTGCGGGTCGCGATTTTTCCGTCGGCCTTTTTCCGGATCACCATCAATTCTTGATGAGACAAGGGTTCACCGACCGGAATAACGAGATTTGCGCCGGGTTTGAGCTGCCGTACCAAATCGGGTGGGACCACCGGAGCCGCGGCGGTGACGATGATCCCGTCGTAGGGCGCGTGTTCCGGCCAACCGAAATAGCCGTCACCGAGTCGGATTTCCGCATTCGCATGATCCAGTTTTTCCAACAGCCGCGCCGCTCTGGAGGCCAGTTCGGGCACGATTTCGGTCGAGTACACCTGCCGGACCAGAACCGACAATACCGCTGTCTGGTAACCCGATCCGGTGCCTACCTCCAGGATGACCGAGTCAGGACGAGGGTTCAGAAAATCGGTCATCAATGCCACGATGAAGGGCTGTGAAATGGTCTGGCCGTAGCCGATCGACAAGGGACCGTTTTCATAGGCGAATGGTTGCAACGAGCCGGGCACGAACAGGTGGCGCGGTACCTCGCGCAAGGCCGCCATGACCTCGGAAGCCAGGACCGATTTGCCGGTCCAATCGCAGCTAAGCTGGGCGTCCTTTTCGATTTCCCGAAGCATTCGATCCACCTGATTCATGGAACGATCAGCCCTCGCGAATTGAAATCCGTGGATACCGGTCCGGGGTGTCGGCGTATTCCTTTTCGGGAACAAGCCCCGGCATCGACCGTACCGGCAAAGCGGTGTCGCGGCAATCGGAAAACATTCCGGAGAATTGCCATTGTGTCATGATCGTTACCTGCGGAAGATTAATCAATTGGACCCACGATTAGTAATATACAAGTTTTTACCCGCGGAGGTTTAATTTCGATCAACAAATCGGACAACTCGGGAACCCGGCATCGGAGCATCGGGAAAAGAAACGTGCTTCTGGCCGGAATCAAACAGAGCTAAAAGACCGACGGTCCATTCGTCCAATAAACGGCACTGCTTCTCTAAGTCCGTAATAATCATTGACTTTATGGCTCACAATAGCGGATAATCGCGCGGCTTCGGCTGCTGCCGCAGCGCCGGCCCGATGTAGGGCGTTTCGAAAATATTCCCTCGAAACGCTGGGTGGGCCGATCGCATCATTTTTCATCATCTAAAGAGGTCATTATGAAAAGATGAGGGGATTGCGCAGGTAATGATAATGGTCATGTAGTTATGCTGAGGATATCGT
>JBOICY010000596.1:0-7846 GCA_050740335.1 Methylococcales bacterium
AAAACCGAAACCCCGCCTGCGGGCAGCCCCGGCAGCGTGCGGGTCACCGGATATGCCTATCACCCGACCAGCCTTCTCAAACAGCTGATCACGCCGGACAACATCACGCTAGACTACGAATATGACGGGTTCGGAAATCCGACCGGCATGTCTTTTACCGAAAGCGCAGGAGCCGTCTACAACACCACTTACGAATACGATGACGGCGATCAGGTCATCCGGATGACGCTTCCTTCCGGCAGAATCATCGACTACACAAGAGACGGCGTGCGCCGGATCGATCACACCGAAACCCTCGACGACAGCGGCAACATCCTGGCCGGAAAGCCCGAGCGTGAGCTGATCTACAACGATGCCGGAAGGTTGTTCCGACTGATCGAAGACGGCATTCCGAGGGCCGAATACCGGTACAACGATCAGGGACTGAGGACCCGGAAAACGCTCTACCAAGCCGACGGCATCACAATTCGATCGGTCACGGTCTACCATTACGACCCGAGCGGGCAATTGATCACCGAGACCACGGAAACCGGCGATCGGATCAAAGACTACATCCGATTCGAAGGCATGACGCCGCTGGCCCAGATCGATTATAATGTGTCGACCAACCACGAAACAATCCAATACCTGTATACTGATGATCTCCAGACGCCGAGGTTGGCAATGGACCAAAACCGGGTCGTAACCTGGCGTTGGGAAGGAAATGCGTTCGGTCATACGGAGCCGCCGAGTTTTTGGGCAACTATCCACTTCAGGTTTCCGGGGCAGTATTTCGACAGTGAAACCGGGTTGCATTACAACTACTTCAGGTATTACGATTCTTCCATTGGTAGGTATATTACCAGTGATCCGATTGGGCTAGGCGGAGGGCTGAATACCTTTGCCTATGTCGAAAATAACCCGCTGAATTGGGTCGACCCAATGGGTCTTGCCTCATCAGTTCTACGAACTATCCAGCGATTCTAGGGCCTCCCACAGATGTTTTTCGACCGTTTACGCCAACTAACGATTTCTTCAGAGATGCTACAACGAGAGCATTGGATGCTCTTAGCGACTAGATGCATGATGCGCTGGACAATATATACAACGCCGAGAAACCTAGAACAGAGTCAAGACCAGAAGATTGTCCAACCGGCACCCTGCCACTTGATTACGAAAAAAATTGGTCTATAGGGCGAAGATCATAACAAAATCAAAGGAAGAATCGGAACGAATAGTGGGCCTAAGGATTGGGTTGGAATTACCCCAAATGGAGATGTTATTACTACAAACCCTGATGGTAGTGCACAAAATTGGGGTGACTATCACGACTTTTTAAATTAGCGAGGCGGGCTGTGAACGACTATGGTTTTGAAATTTCGTTTCGCGTCACTCACCCATCCATGTCACCTGATACTCTTTGTGGTTTACTTCCCATGGAGACAGATGTTAAGCGGAAAGTGGGCGAAGCCAGGTGTAACCCGAAAGGTAAACCGCTGCCTGGAGTATGGGGTGAAACATATTGTGGGTTTGATGTGCCGAGAAAGGAAGGGGATTCACTTCCGCAATGCCTAGAAGATATGTTGCGCGATCTAAAACACCGAAGAAGCGGTATTGAACAAATACATTCAAGCGGTGGCAATCTGGAGTTTTATATCCTTTCTTCGCCTAAAGAGCTAACATTTGGTGAGAAGTTATCATAGAAGCTATTGATGGAGTTGGCTGAGCTCAAAATAGATTTGTCATTAGAAGTTCATCACTCTGACTAAAGTAATGGAGTCTGTTGCGGGTAAGCGGCCTGATCCTCCGCGGTGTCGGGCATCAGTAAAGTGGTCCCATCCAGCAGGATGACCCGGGGACCTTGTCAACCCCACGCTTTGGAAGCCTGTCGGTGCAAGGCAGAACCTACTGAACAAACCGCCGCTTTCAAATGCCCAAGGGATAGGCGTTGCCGAGCTTTGCAGTAAGGTCCGGTATTCAGGGAATTGGCTTCATAACCACAGGCAGCGCGCTCCATCGGCCAACCCGATATAAAGGGCGTCGGGATAGAGGTGCTTGAGGTGTTCGATTTCTCGCTGCATGCGTGCCAGGAAACTCGCCTTGCCGGATTCCGGCGAAGCACCGGTGTACGTCGTGTGCAAGCGTTCGCCGGCGCGATCATAGCGGGTGAATGTTCCGACTGCCTGGCCATTCGATAGCCTTGCTCGCGCAGATAGAGCGTCGTTCCATCCAAGCCGATGCCGACCGTGGCGACCGAGTCAGCCAGCGACGGGGTTGAATAGTGCCAGGGTTCCTCGTTGGCTTGCGCCAAAGTGCCGATCGTCTCGGAAACCTGTTTGGAGTTAGCCGCGCGAAAGCGCGTGCGGGTATTGGGGTCAGACACGATAGGTTATGTATGCTACGCTATGCCATCGACATTTTTTCTTGACGTCACACAACAGGGAACGCCTTCCCCGTTTCGTCATCCCCGGACAACCCCGGCACATCATCCAGCGTGGCAACAACCGGCAGGTGATCTTTGTCGCAGATCCGGACTATCAATGTTTTCGCGATGTCTTGGTGGATGCGGCTATCAAGCACGGCCTGGCGATCCATGCCTAGGTCTGGACGACTAACCAACTCCAGGTGCTGGCAACCCCGGAAGGAGGCCAGGCGATCGGCAAGGTCTTTCAGTCGGTTGGCCGGCGAGGTGCAGTCCTTCAACATCACCGGACGCAGGGGTGCCTTGTGGGGAAAGGGCGCTACCGCGCGACGGTGGTGGACAGTGAACGGTACCTGCAGACTTTGATGCGTAGTATCGAACTCAAGAGCGCAGAGCCGAAGTGCGATGGGGTCGAATTTATATATCGCCCCGCTCTCTATAGATTTCAACAGCCGACCACTTCGCTTCGGAAATAACGAATTTCCGCATCTGAATACAAACCGTTTTAGCGGGAGAAAAGCGTTCTAAAATTCCGTAACACAGCCTTTCGCCTAAACTTTCAATGACCGGCCATTCCTGCTCGCTCGCCAGTTGTGAGATGAGCCTTGCAACCTTAGCATAATCGATCGTATCCCTAAGCTTGTGAGATGCCGCGACAACCCGACCGTTGAACTGGAGATCAACGTTCAGCACCAACTGTTGTCGAGTTGGCGGTTCTTCTTCACCACAACCGACACTCGCGGTTATCTTTAGCTCCTGAATCAAGACCTTGTCGGATACGTTGTTCTGAATCATCTTTGAACCTTGGTTACTCTAACAATACTTTGGACAGTTTTAGGCAGCGATAGTCCTTTGGATCCGCGCAAGTGCTCTACCATTGTCGAGCACTTCCCGTACGGCGCGAGCGGCGACCGGCACAGAATCATAAAGACCCACATGCCAGAGGCATAATGCAGCCGAGAAAACCAAGCCCTCCCGGGTAGGCCCGGGTTGACCTGCTAAGGCCTCCATCCCTACTTGCGCCGCGGCCTGGGCCACGGTTGTGGTGGCGTCGCAGGTTTCACCCGCTCCACCGGCCTTCTGCAGGTCAGCCGGAAGCGGTGTGGCACGCACCGATTGGTCAATACCCAATTCGACTGGATCGATGTCCACGGAATATTCCTCACCCTGATCGCGATAATAGAAAAACCGACCGGCCTTCTGCAGCGAGGGGATCACGCCGCCTTCGACACCTCGGACAATCAGCGCGGAGTCGAAACCTGCGTGGCGGGCCAGCAGGGTATAGATCCGGGGATAGGCTTTATGCACATAACCCGTGACGAGGTGGGTCTTGCGGCGACCTCGGATAGGACCAATGCAACCCTCTACCGTAGTAATGACCGGTCTTTTCACAATCCGGGTGCGCAGTCCGATGAGGTCATAGAGCTTTGGGCAGTAGGCTTTCTGATCCACATAGGCCCAACCGAGAGCGGGGTCGCCCAGGCGGGCCGCGGCCTCCCCCATAGCGAGGTCCACAGGCTGGCCCGCAGCCCGCAGCACCTGCCGCTGGGTAAGCCCGTACTTGGGGCCCAGACGCTCGACCCCATGGGCTACGGCTGGGATCCCACAGGCGGCCAACACCGCGGGCAAAAATGGCGATGCCGGCAGCATGCGGTTAAAGCCGTCATACGGATCGGCGAGGTCGATGACTTCCTCCACCGAAGCGGTGACGGTGCAGGTCACCTCCCGCATCGCCTCGAGTACCCCCCTCACCTCATCATCGGTTTCGCGCTTCATGCGTAACGCGATCAGAAATATCCCTGCCTGGACTGGGTCAGCTTGTCCTTCCAGGATGAAGCGCATGCCCGCCCGGGCCTCTTCCCGGGAGATGTCCTTGCTCAATTCCGGTCCGGTGGCGATCCGCTGAATGATAGACCGCATGAGAACGGCCGGATCGGGTGGCAGGGTTGCGGTTGGGTCATGCATGGTTACTTCCGGGCGGCCTCCTGTTTGTTGCGTGGCGCATTCACTCGGCTTAACGATTAGACCCCGACAAGATAATTATCGCTCCACTCTTGTCCGCTGGCGCATTTACTAGACGCATACATGTCTTGACCCGCGCCATTCCATCGAGAATATCGGCAGGCATCACGGGTCTGCACCCCTGGCCTGGGTGGCAGGTCCGCGCCGGCGAGCGGTGTGGAGCTTCAGGCGCCGATCCTGGATCATACCCACAGGTACACGATGAGCATCGCGTTCTATTTTGGTTCCGATTCCCCTTAGGCCTGGCGGATCTGGCTCGCCCTCGAGCACAAACAGCTACCCTAGGACTTGAAGATGTTGTCGTTCTCGGCCGGGGACCTGAGCAAAGGCGATTCACTCAAATGAATAATAACTGGGGATCTTAACGCACGTTGTTCCGCAATGAAAGCCTCTTGCTCGAAAGGCGCCCAACCGGAGTATCCGCGACCGGGGCGAAATGATGCATATCGGCAAAGCGCCTATCGGGCACTATTCCAAGGAGCTATCTCCAGCGCCGATCCAGCCGATATACGCGAGATTGCACGCACAAGGGTCGGGCGTTGGGTGGCGAGCGGAACAGTGAGCAGATCGAGATGCTCGGACAGCGACCTGCCGCGTCGAAAGGGGTGGGAAGGCCGAGAAAGGAGAAGAACCGTGTCTGACCCCGTTTTCCCGTGAGAAATATTCTACAGGTGATCGCCGCTTAATTCAACAGCATTGGGCTTATCCGGACCACCCCGCCGCATCAATAAATTCTGGCCTTAATCCCGCGATTTATTTATACTCTCGCGCCTGTGCCGAGGTGGCGAAACAGGTAGACGCGCCAGACTCAAAATCTGGTGGTGGCAACACCGTGCCGGTTCGATTCCGGCCCTCGGTACCAGCGTAAAAACAATGGGTTAAGCAGGGATCGGACGACTATAAAAGCAAGATTTTCAACCACGATTTTTGCCGGGACCACCGCAGGACTACCCGGAAAAGGAGAAGCGCGATCAGATGGTTTTCCACCTTCCAAACTTCGCGGGAGGATTTGCTAATTCCGTCTTGCGCATCGCAATTTCCGTCCATAAATTCGATAGTAGACCCGAAAGGCACTTTCAACGATCAATAAAACCGTATCGAATAGCCCTGCCTATTCATCGTTTCACCGTTCAAATTTTCTGAATTCCGCCAAATCAACCAAGCCCCGCACTTCCGTCTCGAATTTCCCGGTCGATTGGCAGGTCGTCCCGAATTCGTCAATTGCTTTTTGGTCATCTCGGCTTGGATTCAGTGTAAATCTCTTTGAGGTTCCATAGAAGGTACCCTGCGTTGTCGACATTTGCTGACTCGATATCAACTCCAGGTCGATTTTCACCCGAATCGAACTTATCCGCGCATCGCCGGACACGAACAGGATCGCTTTGCCGTTAACCTGGTTTGATATTGAATAGGTATCGAGATGATTCTGCCGGTAGATGCTGTATTCGTAACTTTGAGCCGCGTTGACTACTTCGCGGACACTGCGGTTCGTAACGATCTTCTTAGTTCCGCAGTCGATATAAAGACTCGGGTTACCCGAAATTACCACACTCAAAATGTGCGACGCACTATCGATATTTTTTATCTTGAACGGGGATTCCATCACTTTTGACAGCACGTGGTTCCAGACTTGTTCCATGCCGGCATGCAGGATTACCGTCTCGATTCGCTGAATTCCGTTCCGGGCCGGCGGCGAGACGCTGATATGGCTAACCGGAGTCGAGCAACCGTTCATGAAAACCAGGAAAAACGAAATCCATAATGCGGTACTCTTTTTCATGTTGTGCCCCGACTGATACTATAAAGTTCCAATTGATGTCTTTATGTGGACGCGCCTTTTCGAGGGTTCACACCACGAGGTCGAAAAAAATCCTCAACCGACTGCGGACCGCTAAAGGTATGAACCGACTTAAAACGTCCTTCAGTCCAGTTTCGTATTTGTTGTTGGTATCTAAATTAAAACACCGGGTTAAAACTCCTGGTCCTTCTCAATCCAATTCCCATATTCAATGTCGACATCAGCCAGAAACTGCCCGAATAACGAAGATAAAGCTTCTCTCGTAGTATTCCGCATCGATGATTTCATCGCGAAACCGCGCGTCCAGAAGGTTCTTGCGTAATAGCCCTGTCCTTTCGCCCGATAGCTCTTCTCGAATACAATTTCTCCGCCTTGGGTGACACGGAACCGGGCATTGATACGTGCTTCGAAAGCCTGCACATCGAATCCCAGAATTACAATTTGTATGGTAACGTCGTCACCCCGTTCGAAGACCGGCCCAAGAAAGGATTCGGCGTACTGCAACAACGCCGGACCAACCTCGATTCTGAAGGTATTTACGGCGCCGGACATTTTGCTTTTTACATCGTAGTAATAGCGGGCCGTTTGCTCGGGAATAACGATATCCGCGGAAATAGGGAGGGTAGTATATTCGACGACAGGATGCGGCTCCAGAACGACATAGTGCGTGCAGCCAGTCAGTAACAGGTATCCGGTCAGCGACAGGATTTTGACCGCAAAAGGTAAAACGTTTTGTCTCGCCGCAAACTGGAAAACGATCGGCATAGACCGAATGGATTTGGAATCGATTGATCCGATTGGCGGGGTCATTTCGGTATACCTTGATCGCCCAGCCATTCAGATACTTCGGTTTCGTTTGACGTTTCGATTGTTTTCCAATTCCCGAGCGCTGTTCCCTAAAGCTCGAAAACAATATACGTTCCGATTTGTGAAACCAAAATGTACTGCCTATCTGATGGGTTGTCAATTAAGCAAGCGATCCGCGTCCTCACCTCCAACCCGGAGATTCCCTGTCTGGACAGGCATTGGCGCGGCGCGCTAGACTAGCTATCACATCGGTTACACGGGAATCCAGTCATGACCCTGTTAAGAGTTTTAATTTTTATCGCACTCGTTTTGACGGTTCTCAGTATGGTCACGGGAATCGGGGTAATGGGTGAAGGGGGTACCTTGAACAAGAATTTATCCAACTTGCTCATGCGATGGCGTGTGCGGCTGCAAGGGATTACCGTCGCCCTTTTACTCCTCGCGATCATTTTGCAGTGAGCGTTTATTTCCACGGCAGGCTGAACGGAGCGCCACGTAATCCGGAAAAATCCCGGTACTGTTTCGCTGGCGCCCTGAACTCGATTAGAACGACCTCGCTCCTAATGATCAGGGAGAGCTTTCGGCACCCCTGAAAATCAAAGGAGCGTAGGATGTGCCGACGAAGGTAGGGTTGCGATTAAAGCAACCGTTTGCGATTGAGGCGCATCAATCGCGATCGATGCACTTCGTACCTCAGCGCATCGTGGGACGTACTTTCACGGAAAAGAGTCGGGAATGCACCGCATGACCCCGATTCAGGCCTGTTGTTTGGCGACATTCGATCCCGCGGACCAAGCCCGCTCGACTTCGTACAGGAG
>JBOICY010000597.1:0-4184 GCA_050740335.1 Methylococcales bacterium
CGGAATTCTCCTGACGCGGATTCGCCGGTCTTCAATCGTCGCGACGGCGAATCACTTCGCGCCCCTGGGCTGGTTCGCGTGTGTTCCTGGTGACCCTTCTTCCTCGAGGGAAGAAGGTCACACAGAACCCACAGGATCACGAGACCAGGAGACGCTGGTTTTCAGTACGCAGAAATTCAAATCACACAAAAAGGCCGGGTATTCAATTACTCCTCGGCTAAAGGCTTCATCAGGCTCAACCCCGAGCCAGGAGTCACAATTGGAACGAATTTGCCGCGGTCGCGATCGCACTGGCGCAAAATCTCTTCCGCTGAAATCTGCTCCGACCAGGGCTCTCCAAGGTAAGGGAACGAATTTGAGAAGGGTTTATCAGGGAAATTTCTGCGCGGAGCGCACGGGTCCGCAAAACTTGCGATCTCCCAGAGCTGGCACTCGCCCAAGCCTTCGATACAAGTGTTTCTGACCACATCGTCCCCCGGAACCTGTCCGTTCGGATAGCCGATGGGCCGGTCCAGATTCAGAATCATGACGTCGGGAATGTCGCTGTCGTATCTTCGAATCTGAAAGATTTGCTGGATTCGGGTTGACAGCTCCCGTTCGATGAAATCCTTGAATTCCCCATTCAGGAGCGACTTGAAGAATGTCCTCTGCATCATGTTCTTAGTCCGTTCTTCCACGACCGCCGGTACATGCTTGCTCGGAGGCAAGGTATTCAGGATATCAAGCCTTGGCTGTTGGGTCCGGCCCGCGCGGCCCACGATATCAAATTGAGTTCCGTCGTTTCGATGGGCGGTTGCCCAGATCAGGAAGTTTCTGGGATCTCCAGCAAATGATGACAGCGGGATGCTGGCAATCATGGCTACGGTGTTTTTGTTATTGAAAGGCGGGAACAGAAACGGATCATCAAACAGACCGGCCTCGTATTGGATGTTGTCCGCATTGCTTAAACCGGCGGCCACGGGCCGCGACTGAAATACGATGCGTTTTACGCTCACTCCGGATCGAGAGTCCTTTTGAATCCTGAAGGTGATCGATGCATTCGGTGCGATGTTCGGCCAATCTGCTGCGGCTATGCTTCCACCGAAGCGAAGCAACTGGGTCGGATTATCGAAGGTCACCGGCGTGTGCGTATCGAAGTGAACCTGATAGCTCGTGGCCTTGATGCCGGCTCCGATTTCGTCGCTGACGTCGATGATGGCACGGCTCACGTTGACCATGACCACGAGACGGTCGCCGTCAACGAAGCCGAACAGTCCATTGAGTCCGATCAACCCGTCATCCAAACCCTTCGGTTTTATGGGTGGTACGGGATCCGCGTGGTCGGAGGCTTGTACGCCTGGAAAACCGATGAGTACGGCCAAAATAAAGAGCCTGGGGAACACCTGTCGATAAGAGCGATTGCATTTCATACCTGATCTCCTTTCATGCTGGATTGTTTGATATCGACGAGTCTGACGGAAAATGAACGATTTTGAACGCCTCATTTCACTGGCGAAAAGTACCATTGGGCTGGTGACTTTGTCAAACACGCGGGTTGAGGGCCATCCACCAGAGGTCGGAGTCGGATCAAAAGCCGGCGGTTGTTTCACGACCGTGTTCGATCCAGCCATGGATCATTTTCCGGGTCGTAAAGCCGCTCCCGCAATTGCCGGCTTGATCGATCACGATCACCCCTCCCCGGCCGCGAATTCTGCGGCTTAGATAGTCGATCCCCGCTACGGTAGCCTGTTTGGCATTCATATCCCTTAGATAGACGTAATCCGAAATCAATTTGCAGAGTACGGTGCGCATGAAATCCTCCCCGTGGCCGGTCGCGGATACGGCGCAGGTATCGTTGTCGGCATAGAGGCCGGCGCCGATCAGCGGCGAATCGCCCACCCGACCCGAGCGCTTGTTCACGGTTCCGCCGGTTGAGGTAGCCGCGGCCAGATTACCTTGCAGGTCCCTCGCGACCGCACCGATTGTGCCGTATTTTTCGTCGTCGCGCCCTTCGCCTGATTCATCCGGATCGAGTGGAGTCTCTTGTCTATGACGCGCTTTTTTTTGTTGCTTGAGGCGCTCCGGAATCAGGAAATATTGGTCCGAGACTCGAGGGATTCCGCATTCCTGTGCAAAGCGCATGGCGCCAAGGCCGATCAGCATGACATGCTCGCTTTCACTCATGACCCGGCGCGCCAGTTGCACCGGGTTCGCGATTTCCCCGATCGCCGCGACGGCGCCCGCGGAACAATCACGGCCGTCCATGATGGCCGCATCCATCTCGACCTGTCCCTGCGCATTCAACACCGAGCCGCGACCGGCATTGAATAATGGATCATCTTCCAGCAGCGAGGCACAGTCTTCCACGACCCGCAGGGCCGACCCACCCCCTTGCAGGATTTCGCGGCCGTGCTCGAGGACACGCCGGATACTTTCGAGATATTCCGCTTCGGTTTCAGGATCCTTAAGATATTCGAAGGCTCCCGCGCCGCCGTGCACCATCAAGGAGTAGGTACTGGTGGATGTCATTCGGTTATCCGGTTACATTCACAGGTCTAGAGCTCGGCCAGATTCCCCTTGGTTTCGAGCCAGATCCGCCGGTCCGCCGCGCGCTTCTTGGCCAGCAGCAAATCCAGATTGGCCAAGGTGTCGTCGGCCGCCTCGATCGAAAGCTGCACCAGGCGCCGGGTATCGGGGTTCATGGTGGTTTCGCGGAGTTGCGCCGGGTTCATTTCTCCGAGGCCCTTGAAACGTTGCACGTTGACCTTTCCCTTCAGCTTTTCGGCATCGATCCGGTCCAGGATTCCGCGTTTTTCGGCCTCGTCCAAGGCATAAAAAATCTGCTTGCCGACATCGATTCGATAAAGTGGCGGCATTGCGACGTAAACATGTCCCGCCGCGACCAGGGCCGGAAAGTGTCGTACGAACAAAGCGCACAGCAAGGTCGCGATATGATTCCCGTCGGAATCGGCGTCCGCCAGTATGCACACTTTATCATAGCGCAGCGATTCCAGCGCATCGGAGCCGGGTTCCATGCCGATCGCGAGTGAGATATCGTGCACCTCGCGTGAATCCAACACCTCGGCTGGATCGACTTCCCAGGTATTCAGAATCTTGCCGCGCAGGGGCATGACTGCCTGATAGTCTTTGTCTCGCGCCTGTTTTGCCGAGCCCCCGGCCGAATCCCCCTCGACTAGAAAGATCTCGCTCCGCCCCGATTCCTGGCTCGCGCAGTCCGCGAGTTTACCGGGCAAAGCCGGCCCGCTGCTGATTCGCTTGCGAATCACTTTTTTGCCCGATCGCAGTCTGTTCTGGGCGTTTTGGATCGCGAGTTCCGCGATATTCCCTCCGATTTCCGGATGTTGATTCAGCCACAGGCTGAAGGAATCCTTGACAATCCCGGAAACGAAGGCTGCGCATTCGCGCGAACTCAGCCGTTCCTTGGTCTGACCCGAAAATTGCGGATCCTCGAGCTTCACCGAAAGGACAGAATTGCAGTGTTCCCAGATATCTTCGGGCGCCAGTTTGATTCCGCGTGGCAAAAGATTCCGGAATTCGCAGAATTCCCGAATCGCCTCGGTCAGGCCTCCCCGCAAGCCATTCACATGAGTACCGCCTTGCGGGGTCGGAACCAGATTCACGTAGCTTTCAGCAATGTTCTCCTTGGCTTCCGGAACCCACACAACCGCCCAGTCTGCCGCTTCTCGGCGGGCTTCCAACGAACCGATGAAAGGGGTTTCCGGCAAGGTTTCGAGGCCTTCGCCGATCGCGCTCAAGAGATACTGCTTCAGCCCGTCCGTATAAAACCAACTTTCCCGGGAATCGTTCAGTTCGTCGACCAGTTCGATCTGCAAGCCCGGACAAAGAACAGCCTTCGCCCTCAATACATGAGCCAATTTGGCGATCGACAAGGCCGGACTGTCGAAATACTTCGGATTCGGCCAAAAACGAATCGTGGTACCGGTATTGTTTCTGCCGACCTGGCCGATTTCTTGTAACTCCCCGGTTTTTTCTCCATCCGCGAATGTCATACGGTATTGCTTTCCGTCGCGTTTGACTTCGGCTTCCAGACGGCTCGAGAGCGCATTGACCACCGAAACGCCCACACCATGCAATCCGCCTGAAAAGCGGTAGTTCTTATTGGAAAATTTCCCGCCCGAATGAAGCCGGGTCAGAATCACCTCGATTCCGGGAACCCCTTGTTC
>JBOICY010000598.1:0-3692 GCA_050740335.1 Methylococcales bacterium
GTCTTTTGGTATCATTAAACCCTACGAAAAAGGGCGTGCTTCCGCAGGCGTACCACAAAGCACCTTTTAGCATCGCACCGCCGCAGCGCGGCTGAAAGTTCGGTCTTCATAACCGAGACGGCGGTGAACAGAGACGGTCGGCTGGATGTACTAACCGCAATTAGCGGTTCTAACGATATCTACGTGTTACTAAACAATAACCAGTGAGGGAGGGATTCGGGTAAGAGTCTCGGGGCACTAGGGGATTGTCTGAAAACTACAATAAGTAACGGTTTTATGAACCAGTTAGATAGGCCATTGACTGAGAACAAATCAACTACAATAGTTTCGGGAAATTAACGAGGGGAGCTTGGGGGATCATATGAATGAATCAATTCAAGACATTATACAGCAAATGGAAGCAAGAATGTCTCAGCGGTTTGAGGTGGTCCTAAGCGGCCAAATCTTAAATCTAGAGCGTCGTTTGGACCTATTGGATGATCGTTTGGACCGTTTGGATCATCGAATGGAAACTTTGAAAGAGAACGCTTCATTGCTTCGCTCATCTTTAAAAATGGCCCAGCTAACGCAGCAGAGTACCGCGATACCCGGCTAAGTACGTCGCGCCCCGGGAGGTTACAGCCTACTCGAACCTAGGGACGTTTGGCGACGGGAGCGACCGTATAACCGTTAGCGCTCTGCGTTTCGTGTATGCTTCGCTGATTCTGTAGTATACAGTAGTCTGTTTCCCCCGGCGCTTGTCATTTCGAGGGGCGAAATCTATCAAAACCCTTGCGGAAGCAAGATTTCTGACTACGCTCGAAAAGACGAATTGCGGGAAATGTTTTACCGAAACGAAATACAAGACTCTGTCCTCCAAGGTCGGTAAACGTGTACAGGCAGTAAATATCCTCCGAAACTTTGTGATTCGCCTCGGCTGCTATGGTTTTGTCGGGAGGGAACTTTTGTGTTCCGAGTTCCGAATGAAACAACATTAGTCGCCTATTGCTTCTGGTTTATGCGACTAATACCCTCACTTTGTAGAAGGATAAATCTCCGTTTCAAAGGATATAAGCGTCCACCATTCCGGCTTCGCGTTAAGAGGAAACGTTATATCTGTACACCCCTGGCGGAGAACGCCAGAACCAACGAAGCTGCTTTGTATCTCTGGCCGGATCGAATTAGATGGCACTTTTTGTATATGGCCTTAACTTTAAGTGTGGGAGCCGCCATCGGGCATGAATTACCGGTGAGGGGTAGTGAGCAGCCCAACGAAGTGAATATGCTGGTTGTCTGGTCTGCCCTTTTCTTGATTCTTTGTGTTTTAATCCCGTGGTTGGTCTATTCGTTATTGCGAGTCCCGGTGCTTAGCGAAATAACTAAGGAAGGGCCTATGTTTTTAAGTCGTTGGTTTAACGGTATTGCAGACAGGAGCGTTTCCATTGTCGAAGCTTATTTACCGCCCTTCGTCGAGAAATGGGATGCCGTTACTGGTCGCCCCGAGGCAGTTCTCAGGAGGCTGTACTGCGCGCAGCGATAATGGATATGTATCAAGACAGTGGCCGCGAGGAAGTATCTGTATGGAACGATCGCGCGTTTCGGCGGTGGTTTCTTTATTGGTGCACTCCCGTATGGGGTGGATTTTTAGCGCTGCTTTTTTTGCTGGTATTTCCCTGCGATCCAGTTCATGTAGCTCCACCCGCGTTTTTATGGATGGTCTATAGCACCCTGTTCGTGTTCTTCGAATCTGCCGAATTGATTCACTGGGGCAATCTCATCGACGAGGACTTGCGCTACATCCCCACACCGTTCCATCGCCGGTTAAAGGCGCTATCGGGCGTCGCCGAGAAAAAAATGAGGGGAAATGCCCAGACGGTGGCCAGTCTAAGTTCGCTCACCGTGTTCTCATTATATCTCGGCCTCGCGCACTATCTTTGCTCGTGACTCAATGCGAGGCCTGAGATGACAATTTCAGCGGGGAACGACGAGCCTCAGTATAAGTACGACCGCAAAGCGCTTTATTTTCTATGCTGGCTCGACGCTATTGAGCGGCTCGACACGCTGCTTCTTGAAGCGAGGCATCTTCAACAGAACATCATTTACGTCCTCCGCGCTCCCGTACTCTACCAGCCATTACGCTACGAGGAGGGGATGCTATGGGACAAGGATGGATGGAAGTACCTGACCGATAACACGATTGAGTCAGATGCGCTCGCTAATCGGCTAGTTCTACGATATCCATCATTCCGTGCATTCTGCGAAAATTCCGAAAAGGTCAAGCCCTTGAATGAGTCGGAAGAAGGCTTGGAAGAAGACATAAAACAAAGCAATAAAGTCATCGAAAATATCGAAGAGACTTTGAAAGACCTGGTAGGCGGGGGGATTTGGAATACTGATCAAAGAGCGCATTACTTAAATTTACGTGCGGTCCAAGACCTTAAGCGACATATCGTCTACGACAAAATAGTGCTGTGCCGCGAAGGCTTACGTCTATTTACATCGCCACGGCAGCAGCCTGAATCGCGGTTCTCGCGGTTTCTGATACTCCGATCTGCGATACTTAGCAAGGCGAGAACGTACATTAGCCGTTTGGGTGATCATCTGTCCGCATTTGCGCACAGTCAGGACTACGGATTATCCGATCATCCGCGCCCGGTTGTGCAACGCCGACGCGATCAGCATATGTACAACACCTACCTAAAAGATCACTGTTTTAACGTGGCTGTCCAGATGTCGTTGCTTATTTCAGAAATGAGCGGCGGTGAGAAGGCGGATATGCCACTCGTGTTCCATCGATGGGAGCAGGACTTTAGTTCTCATTCCTATACTTTTAAGCACGAGCTTGGTGAAGCGCTTTATAATGCAGCGGATGGTCTGGATTTGCAACCGGACGATACAAAAAATACGGCCGATCAGGACAAAAACAAAACACCCTATCAGCATTATATTAATACCTCCTATTGGATGCCTGAGCGTCCCGACCTACAAAGCGTTATTGCGCATGAGGTTGCGCATACGGTATTACGCGAAAAATATAGCGATCTATTGGCGCAGGCGCTCGACCGCCGCCGTGACAGTTTTTCGCTTCTATTGAAACAACTGAATCAGCATATGGATGAATACCAACTGTTAGGAAAAACGGACGCACATTCACCTTTGCGTGAGGTAGGAGTTGACCTACTTGCTGCGGCGGTGCAGGGCCCGGCGTATTTGTACGCACTATTTCTGGAGCTAATTGGATTTGGCGCGGAAGATATGTTCGCGGTCGGCGAATCGCCGGACCCTATCGAGCTACGCATGATCGATCATCTCGACAGTGCCGCGGGCGACTTCGGGCAGATACGCGATTGGTATTTCCGCTTGCATATGGTTTGCACGTGGCTTGAAGTAATATTTGGCTTTAGGGGAAAAAATGATCCGCGGTACGTTTTGGCGATGCGCTTGGTAGCAGCCACCGCGTCAATTACGGATGATTTACTCGAATTTTACGACCGCATAGCGCCTCCGAATAGGCGAACCAGCGCCTATTGGCGTGAGCTAAAAGACACACTTTGTCAGGTAATCCAGAACTCAAGTGCGGCAATTGAAACCCGCGACTGGTTAGGCAAGCGCGAACGCGACGACTGGGAACGATGCGCTTCTGAGACATGGGAAAAAGGTGAACGTAATTTCCCTCGCGCTGATCGGAAACTTCACTGGAAGATACGAAATTT
>JBOICY010000599.1:0-2223 GCA_050740335.1 Methylococcales bacterium
ATTTTGCCACATTCGTCCAGCGTCACTTGAGTACGCCGAGCGGGGGAGTCCTTGGCCTTTTGTCCTAACCGGTGTCACGAGTAGATAATAACGGCCAGGTTTTCAGCAATGAGTTGCAGGCCCAGCAATTCTCATTTTGAGTCACTGAGCAGTCGCTGTCGTGCTCCATAAATTCGATGATAGACCCTTAACCCTTACCCCCTTTTAATTCTAAAAGCGGACAGTTTATTTGCTACAAAACCGGACATTTCTATTGGTTGCTAACACTACCGATAGTTCATCGTCCCTTTCGGCGAACTCTCGTATCGATCATCCGCGTCGCTCGGTTGTTCGATTATATCTTCATACAGTCCGGTCAACTTACGTTTAAACTCCCTCGTGATCAACGCCGCATCGTTGCGCTGCTGGACCACACGGGGTGTGATCAGGACCACGAGTTCGGTACGCGTTAGATTCTTGGTTGTATTGGAGAACAACCAACCTACATAAGGAATGTCTTTAAGGAAAGGAATCCCATTGTTAGTCTCGGTTCGCTGATCCTGAATCAGACCCCCCAGAACGATGGTTTCCCCGCTTTGCACCGCGATCGTGCTTTCAATCTTGCGCTGTTGGATAGTCGGGGAATTCAGCATCGAAGTCGTGGTTACAACCGCCTGGTTTGCTTCCTGTTCGATATCGATGATCACCATGCCGCCCGCATTCACGCGCGGTTTCAGTTTCAGCGTCACCCCGGTGTCGATCAATTGAATTTGTTGGGTTTGAATGAGGCCGGTATTGCCGCCTGGCGTTGTGGTCGCGCTGCTGGTATTGGATGATTGAGACGTGGCAATCGGTACCCGGTCTCCGACGTTAATCTTTGCTTCCTGGTTGTTCAAAACCATCAGGGACGGCGATGCCACCACGTTGACTTTAGAAGCGTTCGCGAGAGCCGTTAATATCGCCCGAATGGTGCTCGCGTTGCTGATCGTATAACTGAAACCGTCTCTGGCGCCGACCAGCGGCAAACCCCCCGGGGCACTCGCCGATCCCGCATTGTCGCTCAATATCGCGGTCGCGCCATAAGGGCCGATGGAATGGTTGAAAAACCACTGGACCCCGTACCGCAAATCGTCCGTGAGCCGGACCTCGACAATCGTCGCATCGATCAATACCTGGAGCGGAGCAACATCCAGTTGCGTAATCACCTTTTTCAGGACTTCATAGGCCTGGGCCGATGCGACGATCACCAGCGAATTATTTTTTTCATCCGGGATGATCCGCACATCCTGGTCTTGACCGACGCTGATCTGGCTTGCCGATGCGGCGCGGGGTTGACCGCGTGGCTGATTCGCATTGCCGGCATTGTCGGCATCTCCGCCGATTTCCGTAGCGGTGCTGCCCGGAGCGACCTGCGCGCGTGGAGTAGACTTCGGTTTACCCTCTGAAAAAATATTGTTCAAGATATCGGCCAGATCGACCGCCTCGACATTCTGCACGCGATAGACATAAGCACCGCCGCCGCCAGCCCCGGTTTCTTCGATACTGCGATCGAGGCGATCGAGCCAGACCCGGGCTTCCCGGAGATATCCCGGCTGCGGGGTGATCACCATGACCGAGTTCATGCGTTCGATCGGAATCACCTTGAACATTCCGTTCAGAGGACTTTCGGCATCCTTGCCGAAAATCTCATCCAGTTCACCGACCACGGTCTCCGCATCGACGTTCTGGAGCGGATACAAGAGGACCGACATTCCCTTGAGCAAATTCACATCGAAAATTTCAATCGTTTCGAGTATATTCCCGAGTTCCGCGGCGGTCCCCGCAATCACCATCAGGTTGCGGGCCTTGTCGGCCCTGACAATCGACTTCTCGGGCAGCAGGGGCTCGAGAACTTTCTGCATCTCCTCGACCCCGATGTAGCGAAGCGGAATCACCCGGATCTGAAATCCGTCCGGAAGACTCTGCCCGAACCGCCCGAGCTGCGGGGAATTGGACCCGCTCAGCGCATTGGCCGCGGCTTCGATACGATAACCGCCATCGCTTTCAATCAGGACCGCTCCGTTCATCCGCAACAACATCTCGAGGGTCGGAATCAATTCCTCACGGGTCAGGGGGCGCGTGGTCTGCAGGGTAACCCGGCCGGACACCGTTGGAGACAAGACATAGTTTTCACCGAGCGTATCGCTTAAAATGACCTTGGCCACCTCGCCCAGATCGGCGTCGTCAAAATTCAAGGTATATTTC
>JBOICY010000600.1:0-1664 GCA_050740335.1 Methylococcales bacterium
TAGGGCAGGCCCTGCCAGCGGCCGATGATCTTCAGCACCTGATGGGCGATGGCCATGCGCAAAGCCGGGCCGAAGCTCTGCGTGTAGCGGGTCACGGTTTCAGCCCCCAGCGCGACTTCCTGCACCGACGCGGCACCGGTATTTTGAGTGCCCTCGAAGCGTTCGAACAATACGCGATTCGGGGCGGACAAACCCCACTCAGAATACCGCCCCGGAAACACCGCGTTGAGATCGAGTTCCATGCCGGCGATCGAATCCGCGGCTTTGCGGGAGAAGCGAAAGCTTCCGTAGGCCAGGGATAATCCGATGTCAAAAGAACTGCTCTCGGCCTGGGTGGCCCGCTCCGCGATCAAAGCGCTTCCGTCCAGGATCAGATGCGGGCGCTTGACCTCCGGCGTGAACGCGTTGAGATTCCGGTCCTGGTACGGATCGACGGGCTTCAGAATATCCGCATAGGTCATTTGCGGCGAGATCTGATTCAGGCTCGCGAACAGCATCGAGGTCACGTCCACGGGCAGATCCTGCGGTGTGTAGGCGATCGTGAGACTCTTGTTGGTGTACGGATAAGCCGCGATGACCAAGGTCGGCGCATCGACCGGTCGAAAGGTCTCCAACTGCCGTCCCAGGCATCGCAACAGCTTTTGCGATTCGCGGTCCGGCTCCAGCACCGCGACCGCGACCTGATCCATGCGCTCCGCCACCTCCGGCAGCGACTCCAAATGAGTACAGGAGGCGACCAATAATGACAGCGTAATAACCTTGGCAAGCCGCTTGCCGAAAGAATACTGGTTAAAGCACATTGTATTCCTCCCGGCTACTTGCTCACCATCCCGCGTCTCGTCTACTTGCAGAGCCACGAATCTATTCATTCGGCACAACCCCCGATGAATCTCCGGCACCATCCCAATCAAGAAGTCTCGGATGGCGGAAGCGGCGGGGGCGGCATTTCAAGATCGAACCGAAGCGTCGGCGGACCCCACGAGCCACACCTCCACCGGGATCGATTCTACGCCCCCCGATGGGTAGCCCGCCACCTGCCATCCATTTCCACTGCTGCATCATTGATGATGTGTTCAGTTCCGAAAATGACGGCGTGCGGTTTGACGAGGCCGTCATAGGCGGGAAAGCCATCGAGAAGGTGCAGGCCGAGGTCCGCGAACGGGTACTTCGTCTGTTCAAGCGGCGCGGGTTGCTTTCGCCGGAAGCCGCGGACGCGATGCGCGCGGGCAGGGTTATGAAGGCGGCTATTCATAATGCACATCCGTGTGCATCACCCGGTGGGCGGCTTTCAGCCGTGCAAATTGGCTATCGTGGCCGATTTGTCGCTGAACGCCGATTTCACGCTAGCCGCGCGGGACCGTGGCGGGTTGGAACTTGCTTTGCTACTGCGCTCGGCCCATTTTCTCCAGCGAGCGCCTGCAGGGCAGATCGAGACGGATCGGCGGCTGGTTTATCGCCTCCCTAAATCGAAGCCCGATGGGCAAACCGGTCTCTACCTCACACCCTGGGAGTTCCTGGATCAGCGCGCAGTGCTGATACCGCCAGCGCGCGAGCATCGGCATCGCTATTGCCCGGCGTTCCGGCTCCGAATGCACCGCTACGCCAAGCGGTGACAGCCTACGCCGGTTTGCCCCTGAATGCTGAAGTCCCGAAAACCGAATCCG
>JBOICY010000601.1:0-36701 GCA_050740335.1 Methylococcales bacterium
CTGTACAAGTGAGTTCGTTCCATGCCGATTATGGAGGATAACTTGGCGACGCTTCCACCACTGCGCGATAGGTGATACTCGAGATAAGCCTTCTCGAAATATTCGCGCGCCTCCTTCAGGGGCATATCATAGTATTCAGGGTAATCGACATTGCGAGCGGTCGAGTTCGACCCCAGCGCCGCTCTCGCTTCTTCCAATTCGATTGTTTCCCCGGTCCCCAGGATCAAAAGGCGCTGAACCAGATTTTTCAGTTCCCGTACATTGCCGTTCCAGATGTGGTTGCGCAGGAAATTCTGCGCCGGCACCGTGAAGCGCCGGAATGCGAGCTTGTCATTCTTGACAAAATAGTCGACATAGAAGTTCAAGAGTTCGGGAACATCCTCGCTGTGCTCTCTTAAAGGCGGAATTTTCAACGCGACCACATTCAACAGATAATACAGGTCGCGGCGGAACCGGCCCGCGTTGATTTCGTCTTCCAAGGACCTTCTGGTCGACACGATGATGCGCACATCGACATTGACCTGCTGACTCCCGCCGACCCGCAGAAAAGATTGCGATTCCAGCGCGCTCAAGAGACGCAACTGAGTCTCTTCGTCCATATCTCCGACCTCTCCGAGGTAAAGTGTTCCGCCATGCGCCTGCTCCAGCAGCCCGTAATGCGTCTTGCCGCCTTCCTCCTTGCCGAAAAATTCGACCGCGGAATATTCCGGCGCGATCGTTCCGACCGCGACATCGATGAATGGACTGTTCTTCCGGTGACTGTTCGCATGCAGATAGTGAGCGAATGTTTCCTTACCGCAACCCGGCTCTCCCGTGAGTAAAACCCGCGTGTCGTATTGCGCAAGTTTTCTGACCTGCTCCCTCAGGCGGTCGATCGCGGCGCTTTTCCCGATCGGCTCGACGAATTGATGAGCGCTTCGCTTCGAGCCGATAGTTTCACGCTTCAGGCGACTGGCATCCAGCGCCCGTTCCACGGTCAGCAGTAATTTGGCCAGGGAAAGGGGCTTTTCCAGAAAGTCGTAAGCGCCCAAACGCGTGGCCTCGACCGCAGTTTCAACCGTGCCGTGCCCGGACATCATGATCACCGGACAAGGATCCTGCGCGCTGTCCAGCCATTCCTTGAGAACACTGATGCCATCGCTGTCGGGCATCCAGATATCGAGCAGAATCAGTTCCGGTTTTCGAATTTGCCAGGCTTTCCTGGCCGCTTCCGCATTCTCCGCCACGGATACCTCATAGCCTTCATCGTCCAAAATATCGCGGACCAGATCTCGGATTTCCGGTTCGTCATCAACGACCAAAATAGAAGGCTTATCCACTCGTTCTCTCCCGCGCATGAATTCCCGATCCCATCTGCGCGTCCATTACCGGCAATCGAATCAGAAAGGCCGCTCCATCCAAGTATTCTGTGTCGACCGATATCATGCCACCGTGTTCTTCTATAATCTTTTTCACAATCGCCAATCCCAAACCGGTTCCTTTCGCCTTTCCTGTAACATAAGGGTCGAACACACGGTCGACCTTGTCCGGGGAAATGCCGGGGCCGTTATCTTCGACCCGAAGCTCGATCCGATTCGAACCCTGCAGCCTGACTGTCCGAGTCGACACCCTGATCCTGCCGTGTTCAAAAGGCTCCAAGGCTTCGCGCGCGTTTTTAATCAAATTGTGGAGAACCTGTCGCATTCTTACCGGGTCTGCTTCAACCTGCGGCAGTTCATCGTCCAAAACCGCCTCCAGGACTGCCCCGGACTGCGAAGGATATAGTGCGAGCACCTCGCTGATCAAGGTATTCAGATTCAGATAGACCGGTTGCTGGCGGGAGGGGCGCGCATAATCGGAAAAAGCGTTGACCATGCTTTTCATCGCTTCGACTTGTTGCACGATGGTCGTGATCGCGCGGTCCAGAATCGCGGTCTCCTCGTGTTCCAGCTTGTCGTTGAGTTTCCTTTTCAGGCGTTCCGCGGATAACTGAATCGGGGTCAGCGGATTTTTGATTTCGTGCGCGAGACGCTGAGCGACTTCCGCCCAGGCCGCATTCCTTTGCGCGCTGATCAGATTGGTCATATCGTCGAAGACCATCACCGCGCCGCTGATCTTGCCATAGGTCGAAAACAGCGGGGTACCCCGGCACAGCAATTGCTGGCGGCCGTTTCTGCCCAGAATGACCACTTCCTCCTGCCACACCGACTGAGACGCCTCGAGCCGCCGCTGTACGACCGAAACGAAATCGGTCAATCTTGGATATTTGGCAATCAGCGCATTCAGCCGTTTGCCGGCATAATCGCCGAAGTCCAGTTCGAGAATCTTTTCCGCGGCCTGATTGGCGGTCTTCAAGCGAAGCCGGATATCGAAACTCAAAACCCCGGAAGTCAGGCTGGCAAGCACGGTTTCCAGATAAGCGCGCTGCTCTTCGACCTCGAGCCGGGAACGGTCCGCCTCGTCCCGCGTCTTTGCGAGCCGCTCGGTCATTTCATTGAACGACTCCACGAGAAAACCCCACTCATCGCGGCTCACGACCGGCAGCCTTTGCTCGTAGTCACCGGCTCCGACAGCCATAGTCCCCAAGGCCAGGTTGCGGACCGGCGCGACGATCCCCCGGATACTGACGAACGCGACCCAGATCGCCGCCAGTAGACTCAGGAGTAAAATCAGAGACAAGGTCAATAAAAAGCTCAACTCCAAAGAATCTCTGAGATAATTCATCTCCTTGTAACGGCCGTAGGCGACTTCCACTGATTTACTCAATGACTGGATCCTGCGGGGCACTGGATACAAGGCTTGCAGATAGCGAGGTTCAAGGCCGGATAGATTGGTCAAGGTCCGGATTTGCAAATCTTCCTCGCCGAGAAACTCGAGCCCGACATAACCATGCCCGCGTTTGATCTGCGGCAAAATGCTTTCGTCGGGAAGACTCGGCATGATCAATTCCGGATGGATACTGTTCGACGCGATGATCCGTCCGGTCTTTGAAATCAGGATCAGATCGGTTGCCTCCGATTCTTCACGCAATTCCCCGAGTGCGATGGAAACCATCGAGTCCGGCACCTCTCCGAGGTACTCCGCCATTCGTGTCGTTTCCGCGAGCAACTGGCCCATTCTCTGGTCCAGCGCGGCCTGGCTGAGTTCCAAGGCATCCTCCATGGCCCGGTCGATCTCTACATCGAACCAGCTGTCGATACTATGGTGCAGGAATTGGGTCGAATAATAGAATACGATCGATGCCGGGGCCATCGACAATAACACAAACAAAAAAACCATGCGCAGCGTGAGGCGCGCGCCGGCTTTACGTTTCCTGACCTGCCGGATCAGGGCGTGGATATTCGCGACAACCAGTGCCAACAGCAGCACAGACCCGAGCGTGTTGATCAACACGAGCCAGGAATACATCTCGCCGAGACCGGACGCATCCTGGGTTGCCGTACTCATCAAATGCAAGGACAGCATGATCAGGCCGAAGACGGCCACGACCGAAATGCTTACCGGCGGCTTAATTCGTCCAAAGACCATGTATACCAACCACTACTGATATACCATTGAGGTATCAGGTAGGCGATCGAGCGCAGCGGCAGGGGCAAGGTTTCGATATCCAGAAAGGCCTTGAGCCGGACTTTAAAGTGAGCATCCGCTCCGACATCCGCGGCATTCAACACCGGTAATTCGCGGATTCGCCCCATCGCGTCCACGGCCGACTGCAGACTCACGAAATATCGATGTTCTCCGAGACTCTCATCATAGACCCGGTAGCGCTTGCGCAAGGCATGGTAACTGAGCCGGTAGGTCATGTTTTTACTGAATACGGTCTTGTTCCAGAGCAATCGACGGTATTGATTCACGCGGATTTTGACCACCATGGTCAATGGCACACCATGTTGGAGCGCATCTTCGGCTCTCGGGCTGAATCGATAGTCGACATCGGCGTTGAGGACGTAAGCCTGCTCCGAGGGCACTACCTCCGCGCTCCGGATCGAGAAGCCATAATCCGCGGCCCGAGCAATCGCGAAGCAAAAGATCAAGGTCACTAATAGGAAGCCTCCCATTCTATTCATAGGTCCCTCGATAAACGGGCATAATAAAAACCGTCCATTCCCGATCCACCAGGAAGAATTTGGCTGCCGTAGGGGCATCGGATACCCCGGATCGACTCGATTGGAATTTCGCGGGCATCGTTATGTGATTCCATGAAACGTGCGATTTGTTCATGATTTTCCTGTGCTAAGACCGAACAGGTAGCATAAACCAGCAGGCCTCCCGGAGCCAGCATGGACCAAGCCGCTGCGAGCAAATTTTGCTGGGTCTCTGACACAGCCTCGATGTCTTCAGGCTGGCGCAGCAGTTTGATATCCGGATGCCTTCTGATTACCCCGGTCGCCGAACACGGCACATCCAGAAGGATGCGGTCGAATAATTCTCCATCCCACCAGGATGAACGATCCAGCACATCGGCCGCGAAAACCGTGGCTTTCAATCCCAGGCGGTCAAGATTCTGCGTGATTCTGGCCGCTCGGTTCGGATTGATATCGATTGCCACCATTTCCTGGAGCGAAGTGGCTGACTCCAGAATGTGGGCCGTTTTTCCTCCCGGGGCCGCGCAGGCATCGAGCACCCGATGTCCGGCCTTCGCATCGATCAGGCGCGCCGCAAATTGTGCCGCGCAATCCTGCACGGAAACCAGTCCCGCATGGAAGCCCGGAAGCCTTTCGACGTCGACCGCGTCGACCAGCTGAACCGCTTCCGGACTGAATTCAACCGGGAATGCTTGAACTACCTCGGCCTTCAATATCTCGAGATATTCATCCCGGCTGCATCGTTTCCGGTTCACCCGCAGCACCATTGGCGGCAGGGTGTTATTCGCCGCGCAAATCGCTTCCGCATGGTCCGGCCAAAATCGTTGCAGCTCCGCCAATAACCAGGCCGGATGGCTGGTACGACTTGAAGCGTCGCGATCGGTCACCTGATCGAATTCTTCGCGCCCGCGCAGATAGGTCCGCAGAACCGCATTCAGAAGGGGTTTCGCCCATTTTTTATGCTCGGCCGCGGCGACCGTTTCCGCGACCGCCGCATAGGGCTTCACGCGAGTGTAGGCAATCTGATACAAGCCGAGCAGCGCGAGAACATAAATATCGAGATCCTTTTTATTGATTGGCTTGCGCAGCAATAGTTTGAGTATCCGGTCGAGCCTGAAATACCACCGGAGCGTGCCATAACACAGGGATTGCAGGAGCGCGCGGTCCCTTCCGGCAGGCAAGCAGGATTTGGCCTGATCGAGGGTTGTCGTCAACGAACGGCCGCGAGCCAGCACCTCAAAAAGAACATTTACCGCGATTTTTCGGATATTCAAAGCGTTTTACAGTTCCGGTTTGCGCCGGGAAATCGGACCGCGAATCCGTCCGGGCCGGGGAAACCTTCAACGGCAATTTGCGGGCAAGGTGCGGGAGATCAATAGCAGGCACATTCAGCCCAGCTTGGTCCCGGCAACGTCGTGGGCGTTCAGAAAATCCCCGATCGGCATTCGTCTTCCGCCGGGCATCTGGACTTCCAACAGGCGAAGAACACCCGAGCCGGTCGCTACATCCATTTGCCGGGAATGATCCAGCACGGTACCCGGTTCGAGATCGCTTTTAGTTTCGATCGTCCGGGCACGCCAGATCCGGAACACGCTCCCGAACCAAGTGGTCTGCGCCACAGGCCAGGAGTTCAGGGCTAAAACCCTGCGCTGCAACTGCAATGCCGGCTCGTGCCAGTTCAGAATCGCTTCGGACTTCGAGAGCTTATCGGCATAGGTCGCCGCACTTTCGTCCTGAATTTCGGCGTGCCGTTCCCCGCGCAAAATCGCGGGCAAACTTTCCTCAAGCGCAAGGGCCCCGAGTCCGGCCAGGCGGTCATGCAACTCATCCGTGCTTTCCAGGGCACCGATTTCACAAAACTTCTTGTGCAGCATCGGGCCCGTATCCAGACCTTCATCCATCTGCATGATCGTGACGCCGGTGGTCCGGTCCCCGGCCATGACCGCGCGTTGAATCGGAGCCGCGCCTCTCCATCTGGGCAGTAGAGAGGCATGCACATTGACACAACCCCGGCCCGGAATATCCAAAACGCTGCGCGGCAAAATCATTCCATAAGCGATCACGACCATCAGATCGGCATCCAATGCCCGAAGGAGGGCGATCTGCTCCGGATTTCGGAATGTATCGGGCTGGCAGACCGGAATTCCCTGTTCCAGAGCCAGCTGTTTAACGGGGCTCGGCTTGAGCCGCCGACCTCTTCCGGCCACGCGGTCCGGCTGAGTATACACCGCACGGATTTGATTTCCGGAATCCACGAGCATTTGCAAGGTCGGGATCGAGAAATCCGGAGTGCCGGCGAAGATAATATTGGGCACGCTTATCGATTCGGAATTAAAAAAGAAACGCTCGAATCCGCGAGGCGAACCTGAAAATGAACGATCAGACCGCTTTCTTCCGCTCCCTGGCCGATTCGCGCCTGACCCGGTGCGACTTGATCAATTTTTTTCGAATACGCTGCCTTTTCAAGGGGGAAAGATAATCGACAAACAACTTTCCGACCAGATGGTCCATCTCGTGCTGAATACAAACCGCCAGAAGCCCGTCCGCTTCGAGTTCAAAGGCTTCGCCGTCGGGATTCAGCGCACGAACCGTGATGTTTTCGGAGCGTTTGACTTTTTCGAAAAAGCCCGGTACCGACAAGCAGCCTTCTTCGGACTCTTCGACCCCGGCTGTCGAGCACAACTCCGGATTGACAAAGCACAGTGGAGAGTCTTTTTCCTCACTCACGTCCATCACAATGATCCGCTTGTGAATATCAACCTGGGTCGCGGCCAGGCCGATGCCGGAAGCCTCGTACATCGTCTCGAACATCGCATCGATTAGTTTGCGGATTCCGTCATCCACCTGGTCTACCGGTTTGGCCTTAAACCGCAGCCTTTCGTCCGGAAATTCCAGGATATTCAATTTTGCCATCGATTTCTCGTTTCAACACGCACGGGGGAAAGTTGATGGAATTCTAGCTGAATTCAACTAGACTTTGGAAGCGCGATACATTATTAATGACCGCTAACAATAACGCGAGTTGCGACTAACGAGGCTAAGCACCATGTCTTTCAGAACGATTCACGGATTCTTGCTGGTCATCCTCCTGAGCTTTTCGGCGGGCGCCGGCGAACTGATAGTGAATCCATCGCATCCGGATCGATATAGCGTTGTCAAGGGCGATACTTTATGGGATATCTCCGCGAAGTTTCTCAACGAGCCGTGGCGATGGCGCGAGATCTGGCACAACAATCCGCGTATCAAGAATCCCGACCTGATTTATCCGGGCGATGTCATCGTTTTCAGCTACGTCGATGGAAGACCAAGCCTGTCTCTGGAAACGAATGGCCCGGGTTCCTCGGGTCGCTTGTCTCCCCAAGTCAGGGAACAAGCCCTGGAAGAGGCGATTCCCGTAATCCCGATCGACGCAATCAAACAATTTTTATCACCATCCCGTGTCGTGACTCGAAATGAGATCGAAGGCGCGCCGTACATCGTAGCATTCGCGGGCGAGCATCTGGCAGGAGGCGCCGGGCAGAATATCTATGTAAAATCACTCGATAATCAAAGCGAAGAACTCGGGTACATGGTTTTCCGAAAAGGGATCCCCGTTAAGGACTTCGAAACGCATGAAAATTTAGGTTACGAAGCCGTCTATATCGCCGATACGAAATTGATTCGAGGTGGCGACCCGGCCACCTTCGAACTCATCCGGACCAATACTTACACATTGGTTGGCGACCGGCTTTTACCAATTCTAAAAGAAAATATCCGCCTGAATTATCAGCCGCACGCGCCCGAAAGCGACATCACAGGGCATATCATCAGCGTACTGGATAGTGTGTCTCAAATAGGCCAGTATAATGTGGTCGCGATCGACCGCGGCCTGGAAGATGGACTCGAACCCGGACATGTGCTCGAAATCCACCAGTACGGCCAAAGAATCCGGGATGTTGTTCGAGGCTATGGGAGTTCCCAGAAATCTGTTAAATTACCCGACGAGCGCGCCGGAATATTAATGGTGTTTCGTCCCTTCAGTCGGGTCAGCTATGCCTTGGTCATGAAAGCAACCGGCGCGATTCATGTGTCGGATTTAGTCAAAACGCCCTAGCCTGTAAAGATAAAGCGATCGAAACATTAGAACTCCGATCCTGGTTGGCCCTTTTAAGGGCCCCGGGATTCGGTGCCGCCAGATTTAACGCCGTTCTCGGTTCCGGAGTTTCGCCCTGGACACTGTTGCAAGAGCCGCGAGACACCCTTTCGGGCCTCGGACTGAATCCAGGTACGGTCGAATATTTAAAATCCCCCGATTGGGCCACGATTGACAGCGACCTCGAATGGCTCGATCGGCCCGGCCGCCAGGCAATTACGCTTCACGACCCGCAATATCCCGCTTGCCTGAAGGAAATAGCGAGTCCTCCCCCGCTGCTTTTTGTAACCGGGGATTCATCTCTTCTCTCCACGCCGCAAGTTTCGATCGTAGGAAGCCGTAATCCTTCGAGATCCGGCGAAGCGACCGCGCGCGAATTTGCCGAGGCCCTGTCCGGAGCCGGACTCTCTATCACCAGCGGCCTGGCGCTCGGAATCGATGCCTCGGCGCACGAAGGCTGTCTGAACGTGAACGGAAAAACCATTGCGGTACTGGGAACCGGACCGGACCGGGTGTACCCGGCACACCACAAACCACTGGCCTTGAAAATCGCCGAATCCGGATGTCTGGTCAGCGAATTTCCGCCGGGCACCCGACCCAAAGCCAACAATTTCCCGCGCCGCAACCGGATAATCAGCGGGCTCAGTCTCGGCGTACTGGTCGTTGAAGCCGCGATACAAAGCGGCTCGCTGATCACGGCCCGACTGGCCCTCGAACAAGGCAGGGAAGTCTTCGCGATTCCCGGTTCCATTCATAACCCGCTGGCGCGCGGATGCAATGCCTTGATCAAAAAGGGCGCGATACTGGTGGAAACCGCAGAAGACATTCTGGAAGAACTCCGGAATTTCCAAGCTACTGAAATTAAAATTAATTACCAACCAGAATCCTCGATTGAGCCGGAACCGGAGCAAAAAAAAATCTTGAAATATGTTGCGTACAGCCCCACCTCGATAGATACTCTAGTCCAAGAAACAGGAGAATCCGCTGAAACAATTGCGTCGTCGCTGCTGGTTTTGGAGTTGCAAGGCTATGTCCAACTGACGTCAGGAGGGTGTTATTGCCGAATCCGATAAATCGTCCCGGTAAGAATCCACCTTATTCTGAAGGCAATCGATGAAGGAAAACGTGTTTGATATCATAATCTATCTGTTCGAAAATTACCTGGACGGCGAATATGGGTTCGTACCCGATCCCGAAGCGATCCGTACCGAGTTGCTCGAAGCCGGTTTTCCTCAGGGCGAGGTGAACAAGGCTTTTGAATGGCTGGAATCATTGACCCAGCAGCAGGATATCAGCAGCGCCGCGCCATCGTTTCGGGTTTTTTCGCCTGAAGAAACCGCGAGGTTGGATACGGAATGTCGCGGTTTGTTGATCTTTTTGGAACAATCGGGAATTCTCACACCGGCCAGCCGTGAACAGGTGATCGACCGCTTAATGGCCTTTAGAGACGATGAAATTTCTCTGGAAAATCTGAAGTGGGTCGTACTCGTGATTCTGTTCAGCCGCCCCGATGAAGAAACCGCGTTCGCACGCATGGAAGACCTGGTTTATGAAAACATGCCCATCCATTTCCATTGACATTCAATTCCCGAGGAGCGCCTGGAGTATCCTGTCCCTGCGCTTGATATGCTGGCTATTTACATTTCGCCGGACGGGCTCCTGGAATACACATCGATTCGTTTTCTAGTTCGCGAGACGCTGTTCCGGGTCCTCGCACGTAAAGCGCATTTTTTCAAATCATGAGTAATAACCTGGTCATCGTCGAATCGCCAGCCAAAGCCAGGACGATCGAAAAATATCTTGGAAAGAATTTTCATGTCCTGGCCTCCTACGGCCATGTCAGGGATCTGATCCCGAGGGAAGGCGCGGTCGATACCCAACACGATTTCATCATGAACTATGAGGTTATCGAGCGCAACCAGAAACACGTCCAAACCATTGCCAAAGCGGCGCGTTGTGCGGATGCCTTGTTTCTCGCGACCGACCCCGATCGTGAAGGTGAAGCGATTTCGTGGCACCTGCTGGAATTGCTGAAAGAAAAAAAAGCGATCAATAACAAACCCGTACACCGGGTTGTTTTCCATGAGATCACCAAACGCGCGATCAGCGAGGCGATCGAGAACCCGAAAACCCTTTCCACCGACCTGATCAACGCGCAACAGGCGCGACGGGCTCTGGATTATCTGGTCGGTTTCAACCTTTCCCCCCTGCTCTGGAAGAAAATAAGGCGTGGCCTGTCGGCCGGCCGAGTGCAGAGCCCGGCATTGCGGATGATTGTCGAGCGTGAGATCGAAATCGAACAATTCGTGATCCGGGAATACTGGACAGTGGAAGCCCGGGCGGAACGCGAAGGGCAGGCGGTCAAGGCCAGACTGACCCATTTCGAAGGCGAGAAACTCGAGCAGTTCAGTATCGGAAACGAAGCACGGGCAATGAGCATCCAGAAGACCCTGTTCGACTTGGCCAAGGGTAAATTGCTGGTCGCCAAACTGGAAAAGAAGCAGCGTAGAAGAAATCCTCCGCCTCCATTTATCACCTCCACGCTGCAGCAGGAAGCGGCACGAAAACTCGGTTTCACCACCAAAAGAACCATGACTGTCGCGCAGCAGCTCTACGAAGGTGTCGAGATCGCCGGAGAAGCGACCGGTCTGATCAGCTACATGCGCACCGATTCCGTGAACCTGGCCCAAGAAGCCATTGCCGAAATCCGCGAATTGATTCGATCCCGTTTTGCACCCGAGGACTTGCCGAATCAAGCCCGGCACTTCAAAACCAAGTCGAAAAACGCCCAGGAAGCGCACGAAGCGATCCGTCCGACCTCGGCTGCCCGGACCCCGGAATCAATCAAACGATACGTTTCGAACGACCAAGTTCGCCTGTACGAGCTGATCTGGAAACGAACGGTTGCGTGCCAGATGAGCCATGCGACCATCGATACCGTGACGGTAGATCTGAACTGCGGTATTGGTAATATCTTCCGGGCAAGCGGTTCGACCGTTCGGAATCCCGGTTTCATGAAGGTCTATCAGGAGAGTTTCGATGATGGAAAAGGGCCGGACGATCGGGAAATGATATTGCCACCAATGAAGGAAGGCGATTGGATAGACCTGAAGGAAATCTCGCCCGTCCAGCATTTTACCGAACCGCCGCCGCGCTTCAGCGAGGCCAGCCTGGTCAAGGCACTGGAAGAATACGGAATCGGCCGTCCATCGACCTATTCCTCGATCATTTCGACCCTGCAGCAACGCGAGTATGTGGTCCTCGAAAACAAACGCTTTCATCCGACCGATGTCGGACGGATCGTGAACAGGTTTCTGACCGAACATTTCACGCAATACGTGGACTACGGCTTCACGGCCAATCTGGAAGATCAGTTGGATGCGGTATCCCGGGGCGAGAAGAAATGGGTGCCCTTAATGCATGAATTCTGGGAGCCCTTTCAAAAACTCGTGCATGACAAGGACGAGAGCGTACAACGTAAAGATATCACTCAGGAGCCCATGGAAGAAAAATGCCCGGAATGCGGCGGCCAGCTTTCGATCCGCCTCGGGCGGAACGGTCGGTTCATCGGCTGCACGAATTATCCTGAATGCAAATACACTCGCAACCTGAACGAAGACAAACCGGTTTCGGAGCCTGAGATCGTCGAGGGGAAAAACTGCCCGAAATGCAAAGCGCCCCTGGTAATGAAATCGGGCCGCTACGGGAAATTCATCGGTTGCAGCAACTACCCCGCGTGCCGCCATATCGAACCGCTCGCAAAACCCAGCGATACCGGAGTGACCTGCCCCGAGTGTCACAAGGGAACGATTTTCAAACGGAAATCCCGCAACGATAAAATATTTTTTTCCTGCTCGACTTATCCTAAATGCCAGTATGCGATCTGGAATCCACCGATTGACGAAAAATGCCCGCGATGCGGCTGGCCGATTCTGACCTTGAAAACCACCAAACGGAAAGGAACCCAAAAAGTCTGCCCGCAAAAAATCTGTACCTACGCGATAGCTTATGAAGGCGAGCACGATCTGGAAGAAGCGAGCTCCGCGAGTTATTAGGCCGGTCCCGTTCAGGCCGGTATGTCCGACCCGCGCGAATCGCATGAAAGGACGCCGAAGCACACCATGCCGGCAGCAGTTGCGAGCAGCGATTCGACATCTCGGAGAAGGCGGAGTCATTGCCTACCCCACGGAAGCGGTTTTTGGTCTCGGCTGCGATCCGGATAACATCGCTGCGATCGAGACGATTCTGAAATTAAAGGACCGGCCGGTCGACAAAGGCCTGATACTGATCGCTTCCGAATTCGACCAACTCCTTCCCTATGTCGACCTGAGCGATATCCCGGACTTGAACCGAGTACTGAAAACCTGGCCGGGTCCGACCACCTGGTTGATGAAGGCCCGCTCAACGGTACCGTCCTGGCTTCGCGGTGCACATGAATCGATCGCCGTCCGGGTCACGGCCCATCCGCTCGCATCCGAGCTTTCCAGAGCATTCGGAAAACCACTGGTTTCGACCAGCGCGAACCCGGCAGGATGCCCGCCCGCCAAATCGGCAACGAAAACCCGGCTTTATTTCGGGCACGCCAATTTACTCATCGTGAAGGGCGAAGTCGGTGAGGAACGGAAACCAACCGCGATTTTTGATGCGTGGACGCGAAGGAGGCTCAGGTAATAACTCTTACATACCAAAACGCGGAGCGTCGTAACCCATCAAATGATCGAAGGGTTGATAACGGTATGAACCTTTTCGAATATTGAAAAAAGACAATTCCGGAAGACTCGATACCACCCCTTTCATGCCCCCGATAAAGAGGTCGCCACCCCTTAGCGGTGACAAGACTCCCCCCACCAGCATCTGACCGACCCCGGCGGCCAGATTGAAGGCACCGAATACCGGCCTCGGCAGAATCTTGTCATCGGTAAAGAACAAAAAAAATCCGTCATCCGGATTCCAGGGATACACGGTCGAAGTCAGAACGTTCGATTCTCTGAAATAGATGACCAGGGGGTTTTCAGTCGCATCCATTTCTGCCAGGCGCTTTTGTCTGTAGGACAACAGGATACCGGAATCGCGAACCCTGAAATTTCTCGTGACCTCAAGCGAGGCGATGAACGGAATGGAATTCCATAAGCCGCGATCGATAGTTCCGCCGAGACCGCGAAGCGATTCCGTCTCAACCGATCCGGAACCCTGGGCGACCTCGGATTGATTCGCTAAAGCGCGCTCGATATCCTTAAAAATTTCCGACACGCAGTTGCGCGTCAATAAATCGTAGCCGGACTGCTTTTCGAGCGCTTCGGAATATTGGGTCGCGAAGCCGTTCAGACGTCCCGACTCCCGCGCGAGACGGGACTGGCTCATGCGCGGGAATACGCGTACCGGCACCTCGGCGACTCCGGGCGGCGCAAGATCACCCCCATGAATACGGATCGACTTTCCTTCGCCAACGCCATGCGCGAGTTCCGCATAGTGATTACCGAACATCTCGAGGCGGCTGTAACCGGCCTCGTCGATTCCCGGAGATCCCAAAACCCGTGCCTTTTCCCGGTCGAAGTTCATGCGGGCTTCCGCAAGAAGGAGTTCGAAGGTTTCGCGGTATCGCCGAATATCCTCGGGATCGACCCGTTCCGGCTCGGAACGGAAGCTGTCCAGGAATACCAGTTTTCCACTCCGGATCGATTCATCCAGGACCGCCAGACGCGCCAACCCGACCAGTAACGGATATCCCCAGTCCGGCCGGGTCGAAGCCATCAGTTTTAAAAGATCTTGCTGCAGGCTGTTTCGAAAACGCCGGAGCGCTTCGATCTCAGGCGCTTGGAGTCTGAATCCGGGAAGATCCGGATCGATCCAGGCATCCCTGTTTGGCGAGGCACTGTATTCGAGAACCTCGAGTGCGGTCAGGTTGGTCAGCAAATCGGCAAAACGATCGGCCAGGGTATAGGGAAGCGCCGGATAGTGATCCGGTGACATCCGCAATAGCTCCGTGTCCCAGACGGATTCCTGAAGTCCGGCCAGCGTCTTTACGATACGCGCATTTCGATCCTCGAGATAGTCTGGTCCGTATTGTTGACTGACCTTTTGCAGAAAAATCAGCGGACCGGAAAACGATGCGGGGGGCGAGATTCGGTCCCGATGGCGTGCAGCGGAAAACAGCGCGGCGCCCTTTACCCGGTAGCGAAAACGGTGCTTCGAATTGTTCAGGTTGCCGGTTTCAGCCAATCCTCTGATCAACACGAGATCCTTCCTGATCAGATCGAGCCCCTCGAATTGCCGGGACTGCACCCGATGCTTATGCATAAAATAACTCAGCAGATCCTGGTAGGCGGCTCTATGGACCGCGATCCGGCTGACATGAATGCTGCGGTTTCCAAGAAAGCGGTATTGGTATTCAAAATCCCGTCGATTTTGCCGAACCGCCTTTAACAGCCCGGCAAAATACTGGTAGTGAAAAACATCCTCGTTGAAGCGGATCGCCGCATGCCCTCCGCTGGAGTCCCCTTGTCCGGCTTCGATATACAGATAGTCGATGAAATAATCACTCGCGGCCCGAATAGATATCGGGCACAGGACTAAAATCCACAAAACGATTCTGAGCATCGATCGTACCCTTAGCGTTCCGAACGGCTTCGGAGGAAGCGCTCAAAATGGCTTCGGTCACTCGTGGGCGATCAAAAGGATCAGGACTATTCCCGGGAATTATATCCCTTCTCGATGTCCTGCATTTTGGTCAGTTCACCCGCGCCGAGATTTTCCTTGAACGTTTCGTATTCCACCCCTTTCAATCCGGCTTTTTTGAGGCCGCGCCCGATCGCGTTATACGTGATTGGCTGAGCCTCCCAGTTCGTGATCCCGTGCTTTTCAGCGATTTCGGCCAATCCTTTGCGATAGCCGGCATAATCGGCGGTCGAGGATCTTACATAAGCATTGGTATATCCGCTTACCTCGTCCTGGTATTCTTTTTCACTGCCCGCAAAACTTGCGCTGCTCGATGTGAACGGGCTCGATACGAGCGTCGAGGAACTTTCCGAAGACGCTCCCGAGCTGGTGGAAAATGAACAGCCATGCAAGGCCAGGACGCTGGAAGCAAGACTCAGCAAGGCCCCGCCAAGAAACTGCGCTGATTGACGACTCATATCGATGATTCCTGTTTGGTGTCGGTATAGGCCACGATACCGGGGAAAACTTCGACATTCAAGATCCACGACGCAATCCAAATTCGCGGATAACAAACGCATTTACCGGAGCCCGCTTGATCAAGATACAATGACGGAGATCTTTATTTAAACGACCTTTCACCGTCTATTCCAAAATCAATCAGGACTCCGAGCCGAGGAAACATGCACGAGCCAACGAGTACACCTCCGCGAATCGACGATCTCCTCAAAATATTGGAGATTTCACGCCATCAGGCGATGACGAGCAACTTGCAATCCCTGCTCGCGGAAATCGAAGCCGCGGCATCCGATATCCTGAATTGCGAACGCGCAACGGTCTTTGTCTATGACAGTGAACGCTCGGAACTGTACAGTTGCGTCGAATCACGTGCGGAATTCGTGCATATCCCGGTCGACCAGGGCATTGCGGGGGCAAGCTTTCAAAGTGGGAAGCTGCTGAATATCCGAGACGCCTATCGGGATCCGCGCTTCAACTCCTCGGTCGATCGCGAAACCGGCTTCAAAACACGCAATCTGCTGGTTTCGCCACTGACTCTATCGAACAACCAGATTCTCGGCGTCATCGAAGTCCTGAATAAACGCCGCGGCGAATTTACCGGCCACGACGAATTATTGTTGCAGACCTTCGCAGCCCAGTCGGCGATTTCCCTGCATCGCCAGTTTCTGATGAAAGAATACGGCGAAAGCCAAAGATTGCAGGGTGAACTCGCGATCGCCAACCAAATCCAGCAAGGACTGCTACCGAAGCAATTGCCCGAACTGCCAGGCTTCGATATCGCAGGCTGGAATCAACCCGCCGAGGAGACCAGCGGAGACTTTTACGATTTCCGCCTACTCGCCGACGCCAAGCTGTTGTTCATTATCGCGGATGTCGCGGGACATGGAGTTGGGCCGGCTCTTTTGGCCGCCCAATGTTCCGCTTTGCAGCGCGCGGTATTTTCCATGGGCTGTGAACTCGAAAAGAGCCTGACCAAGATCAATGAACTCCTGTGCGAGGACATTCCGGACGACCGCTTTGCCACGGCTTTTCTAGGCTTGGTGGATGTCGAACAAAACCGGATCAAAGCCATTTCCGCGGGGCACGAAGCGGTCTTCATCTACCGGGCAGCCAGCCGGACGGTCGAAAATTTCCCGATCGGCGGCGTGCCCCTGGGCATTCTGGATGACTGCATTTACGATGAATGGCACACGATCCGACTCGAAACGGATGACATCCTGGTCGCATTGACCGATGGATTCACCGAGGCGGAGGACCGGCATGGTAGCCGCTTCGGCACCGAACGCGTCATCGATGCGATCAGAACATCCTGCGCATTGAGCGCGGAACACATCATCTCATTTCTGCGGGACGCGCTGATGAAACACAACCAGGGAACCCGCCAAAGCGATGACCTCACCGCGATCGTAATCAAAAAAACACCGCTTTGAACCGGAGGCCCTACCCATCTATTTTTATGCCGTGCCCGATTGTCAACTCAACTGTCCGCAAAAGACAATTTCCCGATTGATGATGGTGAGTACGATCCTGCTCGGGGGGTGCGCCCATGAACAAAAAGTCTCCACCCTCTATCCCCGTTGGGGTGAGGAATTTACGCTGGAAAGCGGAGAAAACCGGCCAACCCCGTTACAACTGCGCCTGCTCGAACGGAATTCCCCGCCCGAACTCCGGGCTTGCCTGCTGTTAGTCCACGGGATGAACGAATATATTGGCCGGTATCGGGAAATCGCGGATCATTTTTCAGCCTCTTACCGGGTAGCCGGATTCGACTTGTTCGGCCACGGCCTTTCGAATCCGGTTATCGCGGCGGCCGACATCGCTCTGGCGCAAGGCGCCTCCGAAGCGGACGTGGGCGAAGCCTTTATCGCGCAGGAAAGCCTTCACAATCTGGCCCCGCTGCGCCATGATTTCGGATTGGCGCTTCGATTTCTACTCGATCATTGTGAAAACCAGCCCGTTTTTATCGTCTCCCATAGTCTGGGTTCGCTGATCGCAGCCTCGTACCTGCTGGAGAACAAAGCGGATGAAGCCACCAATAAGCGTATCGGCGGGATCGTGTTGTTAGGCCCCGCGTTTTCCGTTCCCGATATTCCGGGCTGGCGGGGGTGGCTGGAAAACCCGGCGATCAAACTGTCGTTTGCCGCCGAAACCAATTTCCTGTATTTGCAGGATGACCCGTGGTGGAAATGGGTGCCCACCCAAACGCTGGCCGTTCCCTTCACTTTGCTGCTGCGGAGTCTGTTCGAGGGTTTGTCGTGGCCTGGAGTCCGGACCCTTGTTACGCCGGATACGCCCGATTGGGTCCGGGATTATCTATCCGATTGGCAGGAAGAACGGGATCGACACCGGGCCGATGGCTATATCATCCGCCGCACGCTGCTGCGTTTTGCGAAGGCGGTGGAAAAGGAAATAATCCGCTTCCGCCGCCAGATGCGCGACTTCCGCGTTCCCTATCTGCTGGTCTACTCCGGCCACGATCCCATTACGGCGGCCTGGGGCAACGAAGATTTTCTCCGCGCGAGCCTCGGAAACCACCCCGCCAACCAATCCTTGTGCCTGAGCGATCAGAACTTTCATGAGCACCTGTTTTCTTCGCCGCCACTTCGAAAAAAAATTCTGCAACGCATCGACGATTGGCTGGAACAACGTCCAGTCGCGCCTCGAGCCATCTTGAGTGTGGCTCATTAAAAACGATCGTTTCACCGCACCAGTCAAAGCACCACGTCATAACACCAGCCTCCTGTCCCTGAGCGTTCGTTCCAAAACTGCTCGCGCACATAAGCCTGAAATTGCGTTTCAGTCGGCTGTCGGGCAAGAGCGTCGCAGTTGGCGATACAATTCGCCGATTAGCACGGTAGGGCGGATTAGACGCGCATAACCACGCCATTGACGAAACAACCAAGGCTTTCCGCGCGTCGTAATCCGCCGTATGAAGGAATATCCCATGCGGCGGATGATGACGCGCGAATTGGACGGTTGAAAACGGTTGGCGCAGGAGATTGCGCGTTCAATCCGCCCTACGGCCCTCCAACTTCGACCTACTCCACACCTTCGATAGGAGCAAGAAGGTCCTCCAGGAAAAACGCCGACAGGCCGGCGCGACCGGTAAGGCCAGCCTTGGCGTAGATCGACCGTGCCTGCTCCCGGACGGTGCGCTCGCTAACGGCGCGGACCACGGCGATCTCCTTTTGACTGAGCCCCTTGAGCAGGAGCAGCGCCACCTCGCGCTCCGCCTCGGTCAGGTTCCAACGCGAGAACTGGCTGTCGATCGCCTCTCCGAGACCGTTGAGGAGCGAGCGGGCCTCGGAACGCCAGCGCTGCCCTTGAGCCCGGGCCAGCTCCAGATCGCGGATCACCTTCAAGTGCTCGTCCCGCTGGCGGCTCGTCACCCGGATCAGAAGCACAACGCCGACGCTGGTCAAAACGACCGGGAGGATATCGACAAGCTCCAACAAAAGGCCCAGCGCCGTCAAATCCGGCTCCTCAATCAGCTCCAGGCCGAGATACAGTCCGATGCCCGCGATCACGGCGACGATGGCCCAAATGCGGGTACGGGGATCAATCCAGTCGCTCATTGCTCGGGACTCTCACGCATAAAATGAAGATGTTATTGTAACCAAGGCGGCCCGAGCCACCCGGGGAAACTTCGCCGGGCAGGACTCGGCCGCCGCCAGGGGCCGATGCTCAGGGTGTGGGTAGACCCACACACCGTGCATCGAAACTGCAATCAACGAGTTGGAGAACCTCCCCCGTGTCCGGCTTCACCTCGAGGAAGAACCCGATGTCACGCGCGAAGTACTTCCGCACCAAGGGACCCGGGTCAAGGAGCGAGAAGGCCCTGGTCACCACGCAATCGCGCGCCGAACACAATCGATCCGCAAGCGGCTTCGGAACGAATTGGTCGAGTCCGTTAGGGTCGTTTCCGAACGCGTAGGTCGTGGACAGGATCTCGCTCACATCCTCGGCGTTGTCCACCGCAGACTCCTCGCGGTATACCTGGCCTACTGTCGGGAACGCTTGGAAGATGATGCCCGGCTTGGCGCCGTTACGCCCCACCTTGAAGGTGCCATCGATCATGACCAGCTCCGGCGCCCTGGGAGCGTCCCCGTCGAAGCTCTGGTAGTCCTTGACCTCCTCGCCGCAGTACCAGGTGTTCCCGTCCTTGGCCGGGACAAACCAATCGTCGGTATTCTCGGCGAGGTCGCCGTTTTTGAAGACCTGGTCACGGACCACGATACACGTTACCTTCTCGATCAGCTTCGTCGCGTTCAGCACCTCCACGGTGTTGAGCTCGTCTCCGCCGCGGTATTTCCAACTGTTTCCGACCTCTAGTGGGTAGTAGGGATTCGGGTTGGTCGGGTTCTTGGGGTCGTCGAAGTTGGCCGGGGCGAAATCAGGATCGTAACGATCTTCCCCGAGCGACTTGCAGGCATCAAGACGGCCATCTCGCTCCTCCCGGCACAACTGGGGTTCCTTATTGCGCGCGGATGTGGCCTCGGCAAAGCATTCCTGTCGCTTACCCTGGTCCGACACGTTAAGGCACTTCGCCTTCGCGACTAAGAACGTATCCACAACGCCGTGCCCGCATGCCTTGAACAGGTTGAAGGCCGTGGCGGAACAGAAGCGACCACTGGAGGCCACCTCGTTACCGCCCGCCGCCCGCGCGGGCCCCGCCCCCAGCACAAAGGCGATCGCGACGGCCAGCGGCAGCGTCCGATTGGTCCGGTAGCGAGAATGCTTGAGTGCTTCGAGTCTGTGTAAAGCTTGCCCAGATGTACATTTAATTGCCATTTTTCGTCTCCTGAGTTCAAAATGTGTTGAGTCATGGGTTACCTGCCCGGGCCGCCACGTGGTCTTAGCTCGGGTTGGTGCGTGGAAATTTACGCGGCAACCAGATCCCCGTCCATTGGCGGTATGACGTAGGAGCTGAGGCCAATCCCCGAATTCGAACTCCTCTCGCACCAAAGGTCGGCTCTTACCCAAGAGGGAATAGGAAAAATAAACGGCCTTTTTCGTTAAATAAAATAGTACGGGGTGTCGGCTCGGGTCTGAACCGCAATGAATCGGGTGGTGGTTTCGAATCAGGCCGTTTCGAATCGCTCGAAGACCAAAGCAAGTAAGCAGCCATAGTTTCCGCCAACTGGTCGATCTCATGCGGGACTTTGGAAGGTCGGTAATTTAGAACGGCGAACACCTTAACGGTATCGTGTTCAAGTCAACGGATTGTTGCCGGGTTCCTTTTTCAGGTAGATTTTAATGATCGCGGCCGAAGGCTTCAGGATCAAGGCTTATTCGCGATCGCAATGGCTCGTTGTGGAGCCGGGAGTCCTTCGCGGGTCAAACGCTTGTCGTTCGGGTCGAGAAATTCCGCGAGCGAATGAAAACGCATCCACTCGGTTGAGCGTTGTTCCTCGCTCGTGGTGGTGGTCACATCGATCAGGCGGATATTTTTGAATCCAGAGCGTTTTAGCCAAAGCAACAAAGTTTGGCAGGATGGAATAAACCAGACATTGCGCATCATTGCATAGCGGTCTTCGGGAAGCAGGGTGTAGCCTCCGGCGCCGTCGACAACCAGGGTTTCCAGAACCAGTTCGCCATCGGATCGTAAAAAGCCATGCAATTCGCTCAGATGATCCAACGGCGATTTGCGGTGGTACAGAACACCCATGGAAAATACCGTGTCAAATTCACAAAGTCCGGAAAGAAAGTCTTCCCCGCTCAGTGGCAACACAAAAACCGGTAATTCGCCGGCGAAATGCCGGATTGTCCAGAATTGCACAACGCTGAGCAGGGTCGGGTCGATTCCAATCACCATTTTCGCGCCAGCCCCGAGCATGCGCCAGCAGTGGTAACCATTCCCGCAGCCGACGTCGAGCACCCGGCGCGTTGCAAGAGGACTGATCTGTTGGCTCAGGCGATTCCATTTCAAGTCGGAGCGCCATTCGCTATCGATATGGACTCCATGGATCAAGTAAGGTCCCTTGCGCCACGGATGGAGTTTTTGCAACATTGCGTAGAGATTACTGCGTTGTTCCGGATTGAGGGGTTGCGCGGATTCAACCCGGACTCGAGCCTCGTTCAGACCAATCTCCAAGACAGGCAAGCCGGGTAGACTTTCCAGGAGTGACAACCATTTCGGCAGGTCGCCGTGGGATGTAGCATTGAATGCCGCGCGCATTCGATCCGAAAGGCTTTGTATTCCCTGATCCAATCCCGCGAGTTCGAGACTTCGCACCAGCGCGTCGAGTTCAATCATGGGACACTCGTTTTTGTGGCTTTGCGTGGATCCTGCGTTTGTGTTGATTACGATCGAATAATTTCTCGCAAACACAACCCTCTATTCGCTTCCCCCGAAATTGCGGATTTCGGATCCGTTATCCGTGGCCTACTTTAACGTGACCAATTCCTCGGCATTGGTCGGGTGGATCGCGACAGTATTATCGAAATCGGCCTTGGTTGCGCCCATGTTGATCGCGACCGCGAATCCCTGCAGCATTTCGTCGGCTCCTTCACCGATGATGTGGCAGCCGATAATTTTCTCCTGTTCGCCGTAGGTAATCAGTTTCATGAGCGATTTTCCACCTGCGCTGGACAGGGCTTGCGTCATCGGGGTGAAACGGCCCTGATAGATTTTGACATGATCGCCGTGGCGTTGCCGGGCTTGTGCTTCGCTCAATCCCACCGTGCCGATCGGGGGGTGCGCAAACACAACAGTGGGGATATTTTCGTAATCCAGCTTTCGGTCCGTGAAGCCGCCGAACAATCGGTCGGCAAGCCTTCGGCCCGCGGCAATCGCAACCGGAGTCAATGGGGCTCGTCCGGTGATGTCGCCTACCGCGTATATGTGCGGAACATTGGTTGTCTGCCATGCGTCGGTAGTCACAAAACCTTTTGCGTCGAGATTGACTCCAGCCAAATGCGGGTTGAGTTCGCGTGTGTTCGGCGTGCGGCCGATGGCCCAAAGCACCTGACCCATTCCGGAAAGGCTATCGTCTCCCGCGAAATGGACTGAGACTTTATCTTCGTGATCCAATTGCAGAGATTCCACCGGGCTATTCCACCGAATTGTAATCCCGTGCTCGCGGTACCGGCTTGCAAGGGCTTGCGCGAGGCTTTCATCGAAATCTCTAAGTAGCCTGTCTTTGCGGGCTATCAATGTGACCTCGGTGCCGAGCGCATTGAAAACGCCCGCGAGTTCGACCGCGATATAGCCGCTCCCGATTATCGCGACGCGCACGGGTTGATTATCCAGCGCAAAAAAATCATCGGAGGTGATTCCGAGTTCCGCGCCAGGAATATTCGGGACGCCGGGATAGGCTCCTGTCGCAATCAGAATCCGCTTCGCACCGAAACGGTCGCCGTTCACGGAAACCGTATTTGCGTCTATGAAGTTCGCGGTTCCGGATTGTACTTCCACGCGATTGCGGTCGAGCGTATGCGCGTAGATGTCATTCAAGCGGTGGATATAGGCGTCCCGGGCTTTCTTGAGATAGGACCAGTCGAAGTTTTTATATTCGAGTTCGAAGCCATAATCCGCGGCTTGTTCCAAGGCAATGGCGTGGTGGGCGGCGTGCCACATGACTTTTTTCGGAACACAGCCAACATTGACACACGTGCCGCCAAGCGGCCCGTGTTCGATCAACAAGCATCGCGCCCCGTAGCCGGCGGCCCGGTTCGCGGTTGCAACTCCGCCACTGCCACCGCCGATGATGATCAAATCATAAGGCCGTGTCATCGCTTTGCTGCCACGCTAAAGAGCCGGATCGAACCGGGGATCCAAAATATCCGATGGTAGAGAGGGTACGGAAATTTCTTCTGTACCCTAACGCGAAGTAAGTGCAGCCAGTTGTTTCAATGGCGGTATTGTAATGCATGAAATTTGTTTCGCGAGCAGGATCTTGCAGGCTTTGCGAGCTTGGTGCTTATCGATCCCGACCAATCTGGCGCGATAAACAAAACCTTTTCGTTTCCGGTAGGCTGCGATCACGGTACGAGAAGATCGCAGGGATTCCAACGCGCTCGCCCTGGCGCGCGAAGCTGCCGATTTGGCGGGCTTCAACGAAGCGAAAGCCCCCACCTGGATACCCCATTCCCGTTTTGGCCGTTTCTTGGCTGGTTGCGGATGCTTATCAACTAAAACTTTTCTTGAATCCGGTTTTTCCATGCGCCTTTCCCTCGCCTTGGATACCCGCAAGGGTTCCCTTTCGGACAAATAACGGTTGGATCGAGACCCTTTCTGTTCGAACTTAGTGAATACCCTGTCGACTGCGGGACGTTCCGGTTCGAATCCCGAAAATCGCGGTTCGAACGCAGTCTGTTTCTGTTCGAATTTAGTGAATTTCCGGTCGAACACAGATACTTCCTGTTCGAGTTTGGCGAATTTCCGGTCGAGGGTATACCGTTCCCCTTCGAGCATGGCGAACCCTCGGTTGAGCAGAGTCATCATCTGTTGGTTGCGGTCATTGGACGAGATCCCGCCCAACACCACACCGATCAGTCTTCGGCCATTTCTGACCGTGGATGCGGCCAAGTTATAACCCGACGCGCGGATGTAACCGGTTTTGATCCCGTCAGTGCCCGGATAGGAATGCAGTAACTGATTATGATTTCTGTAAAGGCGGTTGCCGTAACGGAAGTCCCGCGTGGAAAAAAATCGATAATATTCAGGAAAGTCGCGAAACAGCGCCAATGCGAGCATGGCAATATCCCGCGCGGTGGTCATTTGTTCTTCGTCCGGAAGGCCGGAGGCATTTCTGAACGTGGTTTGCCGCATGCTCAACTCACGGCTTTTTTCGGTCATCATCCGGGCAAAGCGGAATTCACTGCCGGCAAGACCTTCGGCAACCACAACGGCCATATCGTTGGCGGATTTGGTTACCAAAGCCAGAATACAGTCTTGGACAGTGATGGTCCGGCCTGCTTTCAGACCGAGTTTAGTGGGAGGCTGTGTTGCCGCGGTCGAAGATACCTTCCATCGGGTAGCCAGCGTGATTGTTTTCCTTTCCAGCGCGGAAAAAACCAGATATAGAGTCATCATCTTGGTCAGCGAAGCCGGATAATTCAATGCATCGGCGTTCTCTTCGTGCAATACTTGACCGGACTCGGCGTCAATTACGATTGAAGCATATTTTGCGTTTGCGACGGACAGATAACCGACCATCATTAAAATCAGCAAAAACGCAATCATTGTTTGTCTGTTCGAGGCATATCCGAGTCGAAGTTTTGAATCGTTGATCATAATCTGATTTTAGTATCCTTGCGACGATGATGTTCCGAGGCGTGGGAAAAAATCAATCGTATAGAGTTTAGTTTAATACAGTTTAAAAATTGATTCAATTTTATAGGATTTCAGATGCTAATTGCAAAGGCTGATTTGACGGGACTACACTTTAATTCTGGAAGATAAGCGGCCGATCGATCAATCAATGGTTCGGGGAACTAAACACGCCCCGCTATCATTCGGCCATCCCATGGCTTGCAGCGCCACTTCGGGAAGATTACCCATCAGCGAGCATTCGAACGCTTCGACATTCACGGCTCCTGTGCATACCTGCTCAGCAGTGTTCGCATTGTTGAATGCAGGTTTTAAGAAAGTTTTCCGCTTTCTCCGCGCATTTTTCGGCTTCGGTGGGCGCATCCGGACTCGTGCAGATTGCTTGCCCCGCATCCCGGACAATAGTACAACGCAGCTTGCACATTTTGCATTTAAGTTCCCGGATTTCTTTCTCACGACGTTTTTTCTCCCTCTCGTTCAAATCTTGAACCCTTTGCTCCGACTGAATGGTGATTCCCTTTTGTTTCCAGACACTTTTCAATTTTTTCTTTTTGGTTTCCTCCAATTTTTTTTTGTTAGCCTTAATCTGTTCAACGCGCTCGTCCGGCTGGACCCTGACTCCTTCGACATTGCCCCAATCCTGAACTGGATTGTTTTCAGCGGCGACTCCGGGAGCATGGGCAAAAAATAAAGCAGCCAACAGTGAAATAAACATTTTAATCATAACGGATTGCGGGAAGCCTGCAAAAATTTAACCGACTGCAATTTGAAGGATTTTTCAGTTCGATGAGGGTTCAGACCGAGATCTTGCGTTTGCTAATCAATCCTTCAATCTATAGAATGCCTTCGCGTCATCGGGATAACACAGATAGTTTGGCGCCGCTGAATCTGTCCGAAGAACAGGAGAGTGCGGATCCAATTATGCCTGTTATTGCGCCGGTGAAAAAGCTTTTTTAATTGATCATTAAAGAATGAGGAAAATAATGAATAGAAAAATATTGGTCATAACCTTTGTGGCAGTTTTTGGTCTTGTTGGAGTTCAAAGTACCGCGATTGCCGAAGAATGCCCGGACCGTAACCACTACAACGAACAAACCAATGCCAAATTTCTGGAAGAGGGAATTGCTCTTTCCGAGGAAGCGCTTGAGCATGCCAAGCAAGGCCATGGCGCTGAAGCAAAAAAAGCCACAAAAGCCGCTTTATCGAAATTGCATTGCATGATTTCCACCACCGGGGGGTCTCAGTTGCAAGGCCCCAGAGGAAAAATCCTAACGGGTGGCGTCAAAGCCGGTAAAGGCGATATGGAAGCTGCAATTCCGCTACTCGAACAAGGGATTGCTCTTTTGAAGGAAGTCAATATGACTCCCAAGGGTCTCGGCGACGACTGATCGTAAAAAACCATGGTTTTCCCGGAACGGTTTTGATCGGGCTTTTTCCGGGAAATCCTGTGTTGGCTTTTTTTCGTTGGCCAGCCATCGATTTTCTGCAATCGCACCGCTCAGCTTTGTTTTTTCCCGAACATTAGCGGATCCGATTGCCTTCCAACCCACCGTTTTGTTATCGGAATCCATTCGCTGGCCCGGCTTTCGATCGAGCACATTCCAGGACTCCAAATTTCCGCGACGGGCTGAATTTTGCTTTATCCATTTCACAATTCCGAAGGGTCGCAGGTGTTTTTCCCAAGCCCGGACCCAATCGGGCGCCAGTTCATCTTCGCTGTCCCAACCAAAATGCAGCCGAGTAGTAACAGCCCAACGCTGGCCGTAAACACCGAAATCAATAACGCGACGGACCCGAGTGCGTAACGTTTCTGTTGCTCTTGTTTTCCCACATTTTTATTAAAACTGAATAGTTGTTTGATAGTGAAAGCCATCGCCGATCTCCCGCCAAGTTAAGCGATGATTTTGGGGCTTAATTCTACATTGTGCAAGTCTGGTAAAATAATGCGATGGACCTGACGCCGATCATTGATTTCCTCAACCCGCCGCAACGCGAGGCGGTCTCTTCAACTTCGAATTCAGTTTTGGTTCTGGCCGGAGCCGGAAGCGGGAAAACCCGTGTATTGGTCCATCGGATCGCATGGTTGATGAAAGTCAACGGAGTGTCTCCCTACAGTATTTTGGCAGTCACCTTCACCAATAAGGCCGCGCTGGAAATGCGCAACCGTGTGGAAGCCTTGCTTGGTTTTTCGGCCCGCGCCATGTGGATCGGGACCTTTCATGGCCTGGCCCATCGCCTGCTCCGCCGCCATGCCGAAAATGCGGGCTTACCGGAGACTTTCCAAATTCTCGATTCCGATGATCAGTACCGCCTGATCCGGCGCTTGTTGAAATCCCTGAATCTGGCCGAAGCGCGTTGGCCTCCGCGCCAGATTCAATGGTTCGTCAACAACCAGAAAGACGAGGGGCGCCGCGCCAAGCATCTCGGTGACTTCGGGGATCCTTACCAGCGCCAGTTGGTGCAGGTTTATCTGGCCTATGAAAGCCTCTGCCAGCGATCCGGTGTGGTCGATTTTGCCGAATTATTGCTGCGCGCGCACGAATTGCTGCGCGATGCTCCCGGAATGCTCGACCATTATCGGCAGCGCTTTACGCATGTGCTGGTCGACGAATTTCAAGATACCAACACGATCCAATATGCCTGGCTCAGGTTGTTGACCGCCGAGCGCGAGAACCTCTTTGTAGTCGGTGACGACGACCAATCGATCTATGGCTGGCGCGGCGCCAAAATCGAGAATATTTACCGCTTTCAGAAAGAATATCCCAATCACCGATTGATTCGCCTGGAGCAAAATTACCGGTCGACCGGAAATATCCTGAATGCGGCCAACGCGCTGATCGCAAACAACGAGGGCCGATTGGGCAAGAATTTATGGACTTCGGGAAAGGCCGGAGAATCCATTGATCTCTATGCGGCCTTCAATGAACAGGATGAAGCCATCTATGTGATCGATCGTATCCGCGAATGGATAGCCGAGGGCAAGCACCGGTGCGAAGCCGCGATTCTTTACCGCTCCAACGCACAATCGCGTCTGTTTGAAGAAAAACTCTTTGCACTGGGCATTCCGTACCGGGTTTATGGCGGTTTGCGCTTTTTTGATCGCGCCGAAATCAAGAACGCGTTGGCCTATCTGCGCCTGATTGCAAACCGCGATGATGATACTTCCTTCGAACGGGTGATCAATGCGCCGGCCCGTTCGATCGGTGCGCGCAGCGTCGATGGCATCCGGGAGAAAGCCCGGGCAGCCGAACTCTCATTATGGCGGGCCTCGGTGGAATTGTTGCAATCCACACGCTTGACTCCGAGAACCGCGAATGCCTTGAAGCAATTTACCAATTTGATCGACAGTCTCGCGCGGGAATGCAGCGGGCATGAACTGCCCGAGCAGATTCGATCGGTGATCGAAAAAAGCGGCTTGATCGAGTTGTACAAAGAAGAAGGCGAAAAAGGAGAAGAGCGGGTCGAAAACCTGCAAGAACTCGTGAACGCGGCCCGGCAATTTGAATTCGACGATCGAAATGAAGACAATTTCAGCGAACTCGATCTGTTCCTGGCTCATGCCGCGCTCGAATCCGGTGAAAATCAGGGTGATTTTCACCAGGATTGTGTTCAACTCATGACCCTGCATTCCGCGAAAGGTTTGGAATTCCCGCTGGTTTTCATGGTCGGATTGGAAGAAGGTCTGTTTCCGGGACAACGGTCATTGGAAGAAGCCGGCCGTCTCGAAGAGGAACGCCGGCTCTGTTATGTGGGCATGACTCGCGCGATGCAAAAGCTAAATCTGGTTTACGCCGAGTCGCGGAGGCTTTACGGCCGGGACAATTTTGCGAGACCCTCGCGTTTTCTGCGCGAAATCCCCGCAAGTACGCTTCGAGAAGTCCGCGCGAGGGCGACGATCAGCCGCCCGGTTTCCGTATCGCCGAAAGCGAATCGCATCACCGCGCGCGAACCGGCTTTCAGACTCGGCCAGCGTGTTCAGCATGCCAAATTCGGCGACGGGATCGTTCTGCAGCATGAGGGCGACGGGCAGCACGCGCGAATTCAGGTGAATTTCGAGGAGGCCGGGGTGAAATGGCTTATGGTCTCCTATGCGAACCTTCAAGCGATATAACTGACGAAGCGCTATCGACTGTTGGGTTCGGATCGGAATTCCCGTTTCGAAACGTCGATCGGAACGGAATCCGAACATTGAGGCAAGTATTCCAACGAATCTGCGGGCGATCGAAAATTTGCAAAATTCACCGAAAAATTTTTTTCTTGTCTATGATGGAGATTGCCCCTTTTGCAGTGCTTACGTGCGCTATGTCCGGGTTCGTAACGCATTGGGCCAATTGCAACTCGTGAATGCGCGCGAAGGTGGACCGTTAACGGAGTCAATCAAGGAACGCGGAATTAACCTGAATGAAGGAATGCTGTTGATCCTCGACAATGAATATTATTTCGGCGCCGAATGCATGCACAGGCTTGCCTTGATGAGCACGGCTTCAGGATGCTTCAATGCACTCAATGGCTTCATATTTTCGCGGCCCGGTTTGTCGAAGCTACTCTACCCTTGTCTCAAATTCGGACGTCGGGTTACTTTGATATTGCTCGGGCGCTCAAAATTGAAATGAGCGGTGGACTCCAGCGAAACTCCACAGGTCGAAAACGGATCTTTGACTTGCATACATGGCCGGACCAGGCCGAAAATTTGCGCGGGCGGATTAATTTTACGAAATTTCATCAAGGCATGAGAGAATAGCGCTATCCTTGGTTTAGCGGTAGGGCGGCGCCTGACTATGCATGACTCGCATCCAGAAATTTTGATCGATCGTTTCGGCAGGACGGTGAATTACTTGCGCATTTCAATCACCGATCGCTGCGATTTCCGTTGTGTTTATTGCATGAGCGAAGAAATGACCTTTGTGCCGCGATCTCAGATTTTGACTCTCGAAGAAATTCATACGTTGGCCCAAGCCTTTGTCGAGCTGGGCGTGAAGAAAATCCGCATTACCGGCGGTGAACCCCTGGTCCGCAGAGGGGCTGTCGATCTGCTTGGCAGGCTCGGACGATTGGAAGGGTTGAAAGAACTGGTCATGACCACGAACGGCTCACAGCTCGAAAGCACCGCCGAGGATATCAAAAATGCCGGGGTGAAACGGCTGAATATCAGCCTGGATACTTTGAAACCCGATAAATTTACCGAAATGACGCGTGTCGGCGACCTGAACAAGGTGCTGCGCGGTATTGAAGCGGCTCGGAACGCTGGCTTTGCTCGGATTAAGATCAACGCGGTCGTGCTGAAAAACCGCAATCATGATGAGGTTTGCGACTTGGTCGGCTTCGCGGCCGCGCGCGGTCTCGATATCAGTTTTATCGAGGAGATGCCGCTCGGATTAATCGATGATCACGACCGGGCCGAGGCTTATTATCCGAGCGACCGGATCAAGGCCGACCTTGCGAAGATTTACGACTTGCTTCCGAGCACCGACTCGACCGGGGGTCCTTCAAAGTATTACCGGATTCACGGGGCCGATACCCGAGTCGGATTCATTTCCCCGCACAGCCATAATTTCTGCGCCTCCTGCAACCGGGTCCGGCTTACCGCCGAAGGCCGCTTGCTGCTGTGCCTGGGAAATGAGCATTCGGTCGATCTGAAACGCGTGGTGCGCAGCCATCCGGGCGATCTCGAGGCTGTGAAAAAATCCATCGTCGCTTCGATGGCGATCAAACCCGAAAAACATGAATTCGATCTACACGCAAAACCGGTCATTTTCAGGCATATGAGTGTAACCGGAGGATAATGCCTTGCAGCCGGTCCTTGTTTGTCCGGGAGCGGAGCCGGAACTTGGTCCGTCACAGGGATTAAACGAATAACCGATCGGTTCTCGGAGATTCAAGCCATGTCAGCAATGCACGAACCGATTCACCATGCCGCAAGGGATGATGACTTGGACGCCGAGGAGACCCGGGAATGGCTGGACGCTCTGATTACGGTGATTCAGGCCGACGGGCTCGAACGTGCCCATTATCTGATCGAACGGCTGGTCGATCAGGCCCGCCGTTCGGGCGCCAATCTTCCCTATTCGGCGAATACCGCCTACATCAACACCATTCCGCCGCAACAGCAGGCGCAAAGTCCGGGGGATCATGCGATCGAACACCGGCTGCGCTCTTATATCCGCTGGAATGCGATGGCGATGGTGGTCAGGGCGAATCTGAAGTCAACCGAATACGGCGGTCATATCGCGAGTTTTGCGTCCTCGGCAACACTGTACGATGTCGGATTCAACCATTTTTTTCATGCCGCGAATAAAGATCATGGTGGCGATCTGATCTTTTTTCAGGGACATTCCGCGCCCGGTATTTATGCGCGCGCCTTTATCGAAGGCCGCCTGAACGAAGATCATCTGCAACGTTTCCGGCAAGAGGTTGCCGGAAATGGTCTTTCCTCCTATCCCCATCCGAGATTGATGCCGGATTTCTGGCAGTTCCCGACCGTATCGATGGGCTTGGGACCGCTCATGGCGATTTATCAGGCGCGCTTTATGAAATATCTGCACGACCGCCGGATCGTCAATACTGAAGGACGCAAGGTTTGGGCTTTCATGGGTGACGGCGAAATGGACGAACCGGAGTCCATGGGCGCGATCGACATGCCCGGACGCGAGAAGCTCGATAATTTGATCTTTGTTGTGAACTGTAATCTGCAACGCCTCGATGGTCCGGTCCGGGGTGACGGAAAAATCATCCAGGAACTCGAGGCTGCGTTCCGCGGCGCGGGCTGGAACGTGATCAAAGTGATCTGGGGTTCCTACTGGGATCCATTACTGGCCAAAGACACCAAAGGACTGCTGCGCAAACGCATGGAAGAAGTGGTCGATGGCGAGTATCAGAATTACAAAGCCAAGAATGGCGCCTATGTACGGGAGCATTTTTTCGGCAAGTACCCCGAACTGCTCGCTTTGGTCGCCAATATGTCGGACGACGATATCTGGCGCTTGAATCGCGGTGGTCACGATCCGCACAAGGTTTACGCGGCCTATAAAGCCGCGGTCGAACACGCCGGTCAACCGACGGTGATCCTGGCCAAAACCGTCAAGGGCTACGGCATGGGAACCGCGGGCGAAGGACTGAACTCCACCCATTCGCAGAAAAAAATGGCGCTAGACGAAATCCGGGCTTTTCGCGATCGTTTCAGAATCCCGATTCCGGATGAACAGCTTGAAGAACTGCCATTCTGCAAACCTGCCGATGAAAGCCCCGAAATGAAATACATTCGCGAACGGCGCGAAACGCTGGGCGGTTATCTGCCCTCGAGGCGTCAGGATGCACCGCTGCCGCAGATCCCGGGACTGGAACTGTTCGACGCGTTGACCAAGGGTAGCGGCGATCATGCGATCTCCACGACCATGGTTTATGTACGGATTTTAAATACCCTGCTGCGGGACCGGACAATCGGCAAGACTATCGTTCCGATCATTCCCGACGAAGCCCGCACCTTCGGCATGGAAGGCCTGTTCAGACAATATGGTATCTATTCCTCGGTGGGGCAGCTTTATGAACCCGTGGATACCGGACAAATTATGTTTTACCGCGAGGACAAGCAGGGTCAGATTCTCGAAGAAGGCATCAACGAAGCCGGGGCCTTGAGCTCCTGGATAGCCGCGGGGACTTCGTACAGCAACCACAACGCGCAGATGATCCCGTTTTACATTTTCTATTCGATGTTCGGGTTTCAGCGGGTCGGCGATCTGATCTGGGCGGCCGGCGATATGCAGGCGCGCGGATTTCTGATCGGAGGAACTTCCGGGCGCACCACGCTGGCCGGTGAAGGGCTGCAACATCAAGACGGGCACAGTCTGTTGCTCGCTGCCACGGTACCGAGTTGCGTTTGTTACGATCCGGCCTACGGCTATGAGCTTGCGGTAATCGTTCAGGATGGTCTGCGGCGCATGGTTCAGGAAGGCGAACGGGTTTTTTATTATGTGACCGTCACGAATGAAAGTGTTCCGCAACCGGAATTGCCACCCAAATCCGTGGAGGGGATTCTCAAGGGCATGTACCGGATAGGCAAAAGCCGCGCCAAGGCCGATGTCCAGCTTCTCGGGAGCGGAGCGATTCTAAGAGAGGTGATCGAAGCGGCCAAATTGTTGAAGACGGACTTCGGACTGAATGCGGACATCTGGAGCGTGACCAGTTTCAACGAATTGCGCCGCGATGGCGAGCGTAAGGCGCGCTGGAATTTGCTGCATCCCGATCGCAAAGCCAGGCTCAGTGTTGTCGAGCAATGTCTGGGCAATAGCAGCGGACCCGTGATTGCGGCTTCCGATTATCAAAGGCTCGTAGCGGACCAGATTCGGGCTTTCGTACCGCGCCGCTACACGGTGCTCGGCACCGATGGCTACGGACGCAGCGACTGCCGCCAGGAACTTCGAAAATATTTCGAGGTTGATCGCTTTTACATCGCGCTCGCGGCTCTGAAAGCGCTCGCTGACGAAGGGGTCGTGGCCGTCGACAAAGTCAGTCAGGCTATATCGCTGTACAAGATCGATCCCGAAAAGCCGGATCCGGCGTCTATATAGAAGCAGCCGGGCTTGGATCTGCCAATGAAACAAACAGTCCTGGTGCCAGACATCGGTGACGTCAAAGACGTCGAAGTGATCGAGATTCTGGTTAAGCCCGGTGATCGGATCAAGCTCGAACAGTCCCTGATTACCTTGGAGAGCGACAAGGCCACGATGGAAGTGCCGGCGCCTTTTGCCGGGACTGTCGGCAAGATTTTGGTCAAGCTTGGCGACCAAGTCGGCGAAGGCTCCGAAATTTTGAGCATGACGGTTTCGGAGACGGCTGAACCGTCGCCCGTACCCGCACCGGAACCCAAAAAACCCGCAATCGACGCCGTGGATGCTGAAAAGCCGCCTGCCCGCCCTCCAGATGAGACAAAGCGTGCTCCGGAACCTTCGGCTTCGCCGCCGCCCGCGCCCGAATCGCCGTCACAACATCGACAGACCGCTCATGCGGGCCCCTCGGTCCGGCGTTTCGCGCGCGAATTGGGTGTCGACCTGACTCTAGTTCAGGGTGGCGGGCGCAAGGGCCGTATATTGCACGAAGATGTCAAACAGTTTGTTAAAACCAGTCTTCAAAAACCGCGGGGCGGCATTCTGGATCTCGGTAGTTTATCGGCGCCGGCCGATGTCGATTTTTCCCGCTTCGGTGAAATCGAATCACGCAGCCTGTCCCGGATCAAGAAATTGGCCGGCGCCCATCTGCACCGTTGCTGGATCGGTATTCCCCATGTGACCCAGCACGGCGATGCGGATATCGCCGGACTCGAAGAATTTCGCAAAAAGCTCAAGCCGGAACTGGAGTCGCAAGGCATTCGTCTGACCCTGTTACCCTTTCTGATGAAAGCCGCTGTCGCGGCGCTTCGGCGATTCCCGGATTTCAATGCATCGCTGGGACCCGGGGGCGACGAGTTGATCCTGAAAAAGTATTACCATATCGGGGTCGCCGTGGATACCCCCGATGGCTTGGTTGTCCCCGTAGCTCGAAACGTCGATCGGAAAGGTTTGGCTGAACTCGCGCGGGAATTGTCTGAATTGAGCGCCCGGGCCAGAGACAAAAAACTCAAACCCGATGAAATGCAAGGCGGCAGCTTCAGCATCTCCAGTTTGGGTGGCATCGGCGGAAGCGGATTTACGCCGATCATCAACCAACCCGAAGTTGCGATCCTGGGAGTATCGAAGTCCGAGATCCGACCGGTTTACCGCGATCCGGATTTCGTGCCGCGCTTGATCCTGCCGCTGTCGCTTTCCTATGATCACCGTGTAATCGATGGTGCCGCGGCGGCTCGCTTTATCGTGTTTCTGGCTCAAGTACTGGGAGATCTGCGACGCCTTTTGATATAAGCGGTTGTGTAATTTGATTAACCACAGAGAACACCGAGGCACAGAGACGGCAAAGTCTGTAGGTCAGACTTTAGTCTGACATCTTGCTATCAGGCATGGAGTTTGCTGTCTCAACGAAATCCAAAAGCCTTTTATACCCTACGTACCGACAATCTTTATTAATTTATTTCGAACAATCCGAGAGTAACTGAATGGAAAACAAACAATCCGATTTGCATACCGAGGTATTGGTTCTCGGAGCAGGACCCGGCGGCTACACGGCAGCCTTCCGGGCAGCCGATCTCGGCAAAGAAGTCACTCTCATCGAGCGCTATCCAGTGCTCGGCGGAGTCTGTCTGAATGTCGGCTGCATTCCCTCGAAATCCCTGCTGCACTTGGCCAAAGCGATTCATGAATGTGAAGAGATGGCTAAATTCGGAGTCGAATTCGGGCCGCCCAAGCTGGACATCGAAAAGATTGTTAAGTGGAAGGAGCAGGTCACCGGAACCTTGACCAAGGGTTTATCGGGTCTGGCCCGCCAACGCAAGGTAAAAGTTTTGACCGGGCTTGGCAAATTCGTCTCCGATCGTGTTTTGGAGGTCGAGGCGGCCGAGGGCGCACAACGAATTTCGTTCGACCATGCAATCATCGCGGCAGGCTCCCAAGCCACCAAGATACCGGCCTTCCCGAATGACGATCCGCGCATGATGGACTCCACGGATGCGTTGAATCTCGAGGAAATCCCGAAACGCCTGCTGATTGTCGGCGGCGGCATCATTGGCCTCGAAATGGCCACGGTCTATCACGCGCTGGGCTCCAGGATCACCGTCGTCGAACTCATGGAACAAATCATTCCGGGTTGTGACAAGGACTTGGTCAAACCCTTGTACCAACGCATCCAAAAGCAATATGAAAATATTTATTTGAACACCCGGGTCACCCAAATCAAGGCCTTGAAGAGCGGCCTCAAGGTTTCCTTCGAAGGCGAGGAGGTTCCGGAGTCCGAACCTTTCGACCGCGTGCTGGTCGCTGTCGGCAGATGCCCCAACGGACATCTGATCGGCGCGCAGGCCGCCGGAATAAACGTCGATGAAAAGGGCTTCATTCCGGTCGATAAACGGCAGCGAACCAATATAGCGCATATTTATGCGATCGGCGATATTGTCGGTAACCCGATGCTCGCGCACAAGGCGACTCACGAAGCCAAGGCGGCCGCGGAGGTGATCGCCGGATTGTCCTCGGCGTTCCAAGCACTCACGATCCCCTCGGTGGCTTACACCGATCCCGAAGTCGCGTGGATGGGAATCAGCGAGCAGGAAGCCATTCAAAAAGGAATTGAATACGAAAAAGCGGCCTTTCCCTGGGCCGCGAGCGGACGATCCTTGAGTATCGGGCGCAATGAAGGCCTGACCAAAATCATCTGCGACAAAAAGACCCACCGGCTGCTCGGAGCCGGGATGGTCGGGACCAACGCGGGCGAACTGATCGCCGAAGCCGTGCATGCGTTGGAAATGGGTTCCGATGCCGAGGATATCGGCTTGACCATCCATCCTCATCCGACACTTTCGGAAACGTTGGGGTTCGCAGCCGAAATGATCGAAGGCTCGATTACCGATCTGGTCATCAAAAAGAAATGAATTGAGAACGATCGACCTGTCTTGCGAATCCTTCGGTGACAAAGGTCCGGCCCTGCTGATCCTGCATGGCCTGTTCGGCGCGGGCCGCAACTGGACCAGCATCGCCCGCAAGCTGGCCGAACATCACCGCGTCTTGCTTCCGGATCTGCGCAATCATGGCGCCTCCGGACATAGCCCGGACATGGATTATCCACATCTGGCGGCCGATCTGCTACGCCTATTGGATACCCGGCGGATCGATTCCGCGGCGGTAATCGGCCACAGCATGGGCGGCAAGGCCGCGATGTGGCTCGCGCTGACCGAAGCAACCCGCGTAAGTCAACTGATAGCCGTCGATATCGCGCCGGTCCACTATGATCATAATTTCGATCAAATATTGTCCGGAATGCGCAGCCTGCCGCTGGCCGAAATTAAATCCCGCGGCCAGGCCGATGAGTGGCTGTCGAAATCCATCCCTGAACCCGGCCTTCGCCAGTTTCTGCTGCAAAACCTGGTCTTCGAGAAAGGCCGTTATCGCTGGCGGATCGATCTTGAAATCTTCCAGCGGGCTGT
>JBOICY010000602.1:0-9249 GCA_050740335.1 Methylococcales bacterium
CAAGCGGCGGTGGGGTTTCCAATCTGAAGCCTGTCGCCGACGCGGGAGCCGACCAAACGCTTAAGGATACGGATAACAGCGGCAGCGAAACGGTGATCTTGAATGGCGGTGCGTCTTCCGACTCCGATGGCACGATCGTCAGTTATTCCTGGAATGAAGGGACTGCCAAGCTTGGAAACGGCGCACAGTTAACGTTGCCATTAAGCGTCGGTATTCACAACATCACGTTAACGGTAACCGATGATGACGCAGACACGGGCTCGGATTCGATGGTGGTTATCGTAAACGCGGGTACACCGTCCAACCGGCCTCCGGTCGCGAATGCCGGCGCGGATCAGACGCTGACCGACAACGATCAATCGGGCGGCGAGGCGGTTACACTGGACGGCCGTGCTTCGAATGATCCGGATGGTTCCATCGTGAGTTATGTCTGGCGAGAAGGCAGTGCAACACTCGGTAGCACCGCACTGCTTTCGGTGAATCGTGCCGTCGTCGGGATACACAACATTACACTCACCGTTACGGATAATGCAGGCGCAACCAGTTCGGATTCGGTCACGGTGACCGTGAAAGCCGGGGTCAAGATCAATCAACCTCCGGTCGCCAATGCGGGAGGCAACCAACAGTTGATTGACGCCAATCGAGACAGCGGCGAAGTGGTTACCATCAACGGCGGCGGCTCCTATGATCCGGACGGATCGATCGCTAATTATAACTGGAAGTTGAACGGGATAGCGCTGCCAAACCACACGGCTGCGTGGTCGGCTTTTCTTGGCGTAGGCGCCACGTATACGGTGGAATTGATCGTAACGGATAACCAAGGCGCGGTCAGTACGGCCAATACCATTCAAATCAAGGTCCTGCCCGGCTCTAGCTGACGATTGGCAAGTGCTGGCCGGAAAGTCGATGCTAGTCGCACTACCGGCCAGATCGGCGGACGGGTTGACGGGATAACCGGATGCGTTATCCCGTCAACGGGCTTGCGTTTTAGAAAAAGTTATGGTGCTTGATCTTCAGATGGGAAGGGATGCAGTTCAAAAATAACGCGCCAGCAATCCGTTTTGGTTGTGAATCGGCGGCAGCGGGATTTTAACTTCGTAGCCACCGCCCAAGGCTTCGGTCATGGCGTTTCCGTGCAGGTCTTCCATATATTCGAGCGTGATATTCTGGTTTCCATTTGGCAGGATCAATTCGAGCCGATCCCCGACCTTGAATTTGTTTTTCACCAGAATTTCCGCGAACCCGGTGTTTTTGTCGTATTGGCGGATTTCTCCGACGAATTGCTGTCGAAGGCTCGAGGAATGAGCGGCGAGGTAATTTTGGTATTCGTGGCTATGGTGGCGCTGGTAGAATCCATCGGTATAACCGCGGTTCGCGAGGTTTTCGAGTACCCCCAGTAATTCCGGCCGGAACTCCCGGCCCGCTTCCGCATCGTCGATCGCCTGGCGGTAGGCCTGCGCGGTTCGGGCTACATAATAATGCGATTTCGTGCGGCCTTCGATTTTAAGACTGCTGACACCGAGTTCGACCAGCCGCTTAACGTGCTCGATCGCGCGCAGATCCTTCGAATTCATGATATAGGTGCCGTGCTCGTCCTCCATGACCGGTAACAGCTCACCGGGTCTCGTTTCTTCTTCGAGAAAATAGATCCGGTCCGCCAGGGGATGCCGCTGATCGGAATGGCACCCGCCATGATTCAGGTCCGACATCTTGAGGCTTGTGGAATCGCCGCGTTGAATGCCTTCGTCCGTCTCTTCCGCGGAACTCAAGTCGTATTTCCAACGGCAGGAATTGGTACAGGTACCCTGATTCGGATCGCGGTGATTGAAATAACCGGACAGCAGGCACCGACCGGAATAAGCGATGCATAAAGCTCCGTGTACGAAGACTTCGAGTTCCATGTTCGGGCATTGCTCGCGGATTTCAGCGATTTCATCGAGAGACAGTTCCCGGGAAAGAATGATCCGTTGAATCCCGGCCGATTGCCAGAACCGGACCGTCGCGTAATTCACCGTATTTGCCTGTACCGACAGATGGATCGGAACCTCCGGCCAAGCTTCGCGGACCATCATGATCAGACCCGGATCGGCCATGATCATCGCATCCGGCCGCATCGCGAGGATCGGCGCCATATCCTTGACAAAGGTCTTGATCTTGGAGTTATGGGGAATCACATTGGTCGCGAGGTAGAACTTCTTGCCAAGCTGATGGGCTTCCCGAATCCCGGTCGCCAGGTTGGTTTCCAGAAAGTCATTGTTACGGACCCTGAGGCTGTAACGCGGTTGTCCCGCGTACACGGCATCCGCGCCGAAGGCGAAGGCATAGCGCATATTTTTCAATGTCCCGGCCGGGGACAACAGTTCAACGGTCATAGATTCTGCATTTCGTTCAATGGATCGGAAAACTTCATTTTACAGGACATTGGGTGCCCGGGTATCGGACCGCTCGATAATCTTCTCGCCTAACCTCTGTCGTGTCCACCCTTGCGAATGGAAATCATCAGCCAGATGCCGCCGACTCCGGCGCTCAGAAAGCCCAACAGTCCGAACGCGGGCAATCCGAACAGAGTCGGTCCGCCGCTGACCGTCATGACGATCGACGAACCGATGATCAGCGCGGAGGTAATCATCCCGACGGTCAGGCGGCTCGCCGCGCGATCCAGTTGCAGGCCGAAATGGTTGAGACGAATCATGTCGACATTGATTTTGAGCGCTCCGCTTCGCAATGCCCTGAGCAATCTGCGCAGATCCTGGGGAATGGCGGTTACGAGGTCCGACAGACCGATCAAACTGCGCCAGCTCCGTTTGGCAATTTCATCGGGCCGGTAGCGGGCAAGCATCGCTTTTTCCAGTAAGGGTGCGGCCTGGGCGACCAGGTCGAAATCCGGGTCGATTTGTCTGCCGGTACCCTCCAGAGTGATCAGAGCTTTCAACAGCATGGTCAGGTCCGGGGGCAGGGAAAGTTCATGGTTCCTGATCAAACTGGTCAAATCGGTCAGGATCGCCGCGATATCCAGTTGTTTGAGCGGCAAACTGTGATAGGTATCGATGAACCAGTCGATTTCCGTGGTCACGATCGCGGTGTCGATATAGGTGTCTCCGGCCCACTCCTGCAAAACGTCGACGACCCGGGCGGAATCGCGGTTGACCAGCGCGTGCAGCAAGCCGACGATCTGATCGCGCCGGGCCTCCGAGAGCCATCCGGTCATGCCGAAATCGATGAAGGCGATGCGGTCATCCGGCAGGAATATCACGTTTCCGGGATGCGGGTCGGCATGAAAAAAGCCGTCGATTAAAACCATTTTCAGGACCGCGTCGGCTCCGCGTTTGGCGAGCCGTTTGCAATCGAGGCCGGCCGCTGCGAGTGTTTCGGGATGGCGCGCGGGAATCCCGTCGATATACTCCTGAACATTGATCCGTTCCCCGACCCATTCCCAGTAGATTTTCGGAATCAGGATCGAGGGGTTGTCCGCGAAATTACGGGCCATGCGTTCGGCATTCCGGGATTCGGTCGCGAAATCCAATTCCCGGTGCAAGGATAACGTAAATTGGTGGATGACTTCCTTCGGGTGATAGCGTTGCAGTTCGCTCAACTCGCTTTCGGCGACCCTTGCCAGCCGTTCCATCAACCGCAGATCCGCCTCGATCATTCTGCGAATATTCGGACGACGGATCTTGACGATGACCGGGTCGCCATTTTCCAGGCGAGCGCGGTGAACCTGGGCGATGGATGCGGCGGCCAGCGGTTCTTTCTCGAACGACGGAAAGATGTCTTCGATCGGCGCGCCGAGGTCTTCCTCGACCTGCTTCGCGAGTTCCGCATAGGGCAGTGAAGGGACCTGATCCTGGAGTTTTTCAAATTCCCGGATCCATTCCGGAGGGAACAGGTCGACGCGAGTCGCGAGGACCTGTCCGAGCTTGATGAAGGAGGGGCCCATTTCTTCGAGAGCCCGGCGCACCCGTTGCGGGGGTTCGAGGAGGGTCAGGTCCTCGACGTACTTCCAGCGCAGGGCCTTCCCGGTCCGTTCCAGCACATGACCCATCCCGGCGCGCCGGACGATATCGCCGAAACCGTAGCGGATCAGGACCGATGCCAGGTCATGCAGGCGGCCGATATCGCGTACCGCGCTGAGCGCCTCCCAAAGCATGATGGTGCGAGTATTTGCTTATTTCGGATGATCTTACTTGCCGGGTTCGATTTTTTTCAGGCTGTCCGCTACTCCGCTTAGAAATCCACCGGCGATCTGCAAGATACTGGAACCCGTGACTCGCGCAAATTCATTGCCCGCATCGAGGCTCATTTTGCCGAAATTTTCAATGAAGCTTCCCAATTCCGTCAGTGCCTCGGCAGAGCGACTGCCAACGGCGGTGCCGGTTTGGCGCGTGTGTTCGGCCAGGCGGCTGAAAATTTCACGGGAGCTTTCGCTGCCGGTGGTCGCGAGCGTGTGCAGCGTATCCAGAAACTGATTCTCCATATTTGCCAGTTGATGCAGCGATTTCTTGATTTCCTGGTCGGTAAATTCCCCGACCCGGGATCCCGCCTCCTGGATCGCCAGTTTGGTCGCGATGGCCGCCGAAGCCAGCGCTTCATCCAGACCATTTGCAGCCTTTCTGAAGGTGTCTTCGAGCTGCCCTCGATTTTGCACGACACCGGACTGAAATCCCTCCAGTATTGCTTTGATGACTCGTTTAATCCGATCCGATTCCAGTTTGCCCCGGGTCAATGCGTCCACGGTAATTCGGTGAACCTCTTGTTGAATATCGAGGTTGCGTTTGGCGATGTCCCGTGCCGCGTCGGAAAGTTTTTGGAATTCATCGAATGGATTGTGGGTTTCGGTCATGGATTGTTCCTCGGGTTCAAGTTAACGGATTGGCCTACTCTACTATACCGGGGAACCTTTGCGGAAGGCAGAAACCGTTTAAATTTGGTCTTGTGTTCCATCTGCAAAACAGACTATGCTGATCATGCTGGCCCGATTGATAGTTGACATGAAATCCTGGATTGATCTGGAGCGAGGAAATGTTTCCGGTAACTGACGCGATTCGAGTTTTGCTAATATCAGTGGCATTGAGTGTTATGCTGGCAGGCTGTTCGGCGTCGAGACCCCTGATACGCGCTGATTTTGATCGCACCGTCGATTTTAAACTCTATCATTCATTCGGATTTTTCGAAAAGCTGGCGACCGACGATGAGCGTTACGAATCGTTGATTACCCGGTATTTAAAAGCCGCCGTTATCCGGGAGATGAAATCCCGCGGATATACCTATCTTGAGAAAGACCCCGACCTTCTGGTCAATTTCAATACCAAGCTCGAAGAAAAGCAACAGATTCAAACTACATCCTATCCACTTGGATATTACGGATATTACGGTTATCGATGGGGATATTATGGTGCCTGGGGAGGCTATAACTACAATACCTATGCTTACGAGTATAGCGAAGGGACCTTGAATATCGATCTGGTCGACCGGTTGCGCAAGCAGATGGTCTGGGAGGGTGTCGCGATCGGAAGGGTCAGGCAGCAGGACTTCGATAATATCGAAAAGGCTGTCGACACCGCGGTCTACCAGATTTTTCAGAAATTTCCGTTTAAAAAAAGCGGACAGACAGCCAAACCAAGGTGAGCATTTTGCGCTGTCTGGAAAGGTGGCGTTCGTTGGAATACGCTTCGCTATGCCACCCTGCGCGGGCTTGAACCCATAGATTTTGTGTCTGATCGGTCGGATTCCAACAACTGCTTGGAGACTGAATCATCGCGGATCGTAACGCCCGGAAAGCCGCCGGCTTCGTCTTGGATTTGCTGTTCGATTTTCTTTTTCATGACAATAATCGAGATCCGCCGGTTCATCGGAGCGGAAGGATCATTCTGTTTTAATGGAATACTGGAACCCAGACCGATCACGCGCAGCGTTTTTTGTTCGGCCAGGCCACCTGAGTTGAGTTCGCGCCTGGCCGCATTGGCTCGATCGGTGGAAAGCTCCCAATTGGAGTAGCCGCTTGGATTATCCGGGAAAGGTAACGCGTCGGTGTGACCGTTGATCGTGATTTTGTTGGGCAATTCGTTAATCACCGGCGCGAGTTTCTTCAATATCATTTTGACATGGGCTTCGGTTTCGGAACTGGCCAGCTTGAACATCGGCCGGTTCCGGCTATCGACTATTTGAATTCTCAGGCCTTCGTGCGTGGATTCGAGTTCGATTTGATCCTTGAAGGCATTCAGTTCTGGCGCTCGTTCCAACAGCGATGCGATTTTTGCCTCCAGCTTTTCTAAATCCTGCATTTCCTGTTGCTCGGCTTGGCCTTCACTCTGTGCCGCGGTAAATTCCTCTTCGGTCCTGCCGCCCCGATCGACCTGACCATCTTCTCGAGACAGGAGGTCGATCCCGCCGCCCTGAATGATGCTGGTCCGATCTCCGACATTTTGTCCGCCCGTCAAAGACGCTTTCCACGGATTTTGAAAATACTCGGCGATTCCCTCGCGCACTTCTTTGGAAGTGGAACCCAGGAGCCACATGAGCAGGAAGAAAGCCATCATCGCGGTCATGAAATCCGCGTAGGCCAGTTTCCAAATCCCGCCGTGATGTCCGTGGCCCTTGCCTTTCTTGACCTTCTTGATGATGATCGGAGTTTCCGCCATGTCTTTTATCCCTGAGCGGATTTTAACTGGGCTTCCAGTTCGGAAAAACCAGGCCGCATGGTGGAGTGGATCATGATTCGAATATATTCCACGGTCATTGCGGGAGAGATCCCCTCGACACAACACAGCAATCCCTTTTTCGTACACTCGTAAACATTGCGGGAGGATTCGAGTCTTTCCTCCAGGACCGCCGCAACCGGTCCTACAAAGCCGTAAGCGAGCAAAATACCCAGAAAAGTTCCGACCAATGCCGCCGCGATCAGTTTGCCGAGTTCGGGAGGAGGTAGGTCGACCGACTCCATGGTGTGCACGACACCCATGACCGCGGCGACGATTCCGAATGCCGGCATTCCGTCCGCCACGCGTTGAATGGCTTTAACCGGAACATGGCTTTCTTCATGGTGAGTGTCGATTTTCTGGTCCATGATCTCGTCAAGCTGACTGGCATTGACCCCGGTGAAAATCAAGCGAAGACTATCGCAGATGAATTCCATCAAATGGTGATCGGTCAGGAGGGCCCGGGTGAAGACCGGACTGTTTTCCGGGTCATCGACTATTGCCTCGAGTGACAGAAAACCTTCTTTACGGATTTTTTGGCTGAGCGTATAAAAAAAATCAGCAATTCCATATAGTATGCTTTGTTGTAACGCGCCGATTTTAAAGTGCTGGTGCCTTGGGACAGCGCGGCTTTTACCGTGTCCAAAGAGTTGCCGCCGACAAAAGCGCCCAGGGCCGCGCCGACGATGATCAAGACTTCAAACGGTTGAACCAGCACACCGACATGGCCGCCCGCACCCAGATATCCTCCTAAAATGGCTCCGATTACGATGAGATAGCCGAGTATAAGAAGCATGGGAACTGTCTCACGAATTTTGATGTGTTTTAGGGGGCTCTAAGTAAAAATGACGCATAACGTCAAGCTCAGCGGCGGCGAAGCCGTTCCGCAAAACTTCCGTTAATCGAGACTGTCCCAATTGTTCTCAACGTCATCAGCTCTGAAGTGATCTCTTCCACTCTGCCAGCGCAATTGCCATCGAACTTTCTAGCCATTCTTCAAACCGCTTTGCGGTGCTTTCGTAAGACTCGGCATAGTTGAATTCAAAGATATCGGTAGCCGCTGGGTGGAGGTCAACAGGCTCTGTGCCGCCCTCTTCACGCGCAGCCTTAATGTAGGTGAATGCAGAGACTGCCAGGATCCCGGTATCACCCGGGGCGTAACCGTGAAAACTGACGACGAAATCAAACTCTTGATCGGTTGTTAGTGTCATGCGTACCCATGATCGATGCCGTTCAAGGTTGGCAAAAGCCCCAAACCGTTCGGCCATTTCAATAATTTGTCTTTGGAAGTAATGTCTATGTGACGAGGCGTTATCGGCTGAGTTAGAGCGAGCACGGTACGATTGCCGCTGTGTCGGGGTGACTGCGCGGAGTTGGTTATCCAGCTGTGCGACCAAGGACGTCAACTTATCTGAAACCATCACAAACAGCTTTTCTGCGTGTTCGTAGACGACGGAAACCTTCTGCTTTTCTTGATTGAGTTTAGTTTTCAGCAGTTCTAGCGCAGAGTTGATAATTTGATCAGCGTATCTACCTTGCTGGACCTGTTGCTCTAGTCCAAGCGCCTTAAGGATTGCGTCGCGTTGCCGACGTGCAAAGAAAGCAACCAAAGGCAATAGATCGTCTGCGTCAGCGGATTCAAGAGCACCGATGTATTCTAGGCGGTCTGAATCCCGTACAACCAGCGGAAACAAGCCTTCGCGCAGAAATACCAGCGAAGATAGAGCACGAGCCACGCGTCCATTGCCGTCTTGGAAAGGGTGTATCTGGGTAAATCTGTGGTGCAACCAAGCGGCTTTGACTTCCGGTGCATAACTGGATTCAGCTTCCCGATACAGGCGAATCAGATTCTCCATTTCCTCTTTCGTCAACTCTGGCGGGCAGTAGGCATGGACCTCGCCACCGGGTCTGCGTGGGTTATTTGGCAAGGTCTTGTATTCCCCTTTTAGGAGCCTGACTTGAACCAAATCGCCAGATTCCGTGACCGCTTCCGTATAGTCTTGATGGGCCGTGAACTGAGCCTGAAGGCCTCGAATAAAATACTCTGACAGGGGTTCGTCCCCTTTAATGTAACTGAATAGTCCTTCGACTATACCCAGATGATCCTTGATTAGTGCTTGTATATGTTCCGCGTCTTTCTTAGAAACTCCCGCGCGATGTGAGATGATTGAGGACTCAATCCCTTGTTCAATCAATACCTCAGTAACACCACGATCCCATGTGTATAGACGTTCAATGATTCCCGTCTCAATCGCCCATTCGCGTTGCAGTTTCTTTATGAACTCCTTGTACGCGCCGTCGTTTTCCAATGTGGATTTTTTCTCATGCCATACGGACGTTAACGCACGGAGTTCGGAAAACTCAAAATCTTCTTGATTTGGGAAGGAACTGATGCATTGATAGCTCATGACAATGTGTTGGTACAGCGGAAACCGGAATTTTGCGCTGCGATTTTTAGTGGGTATCAGGACCATCTGATTGGTTGGTGATTCTGATACCGGTTGCCCCTCCTGTTGATCTCTCTGTCCCATCGGAAGATGGACAGTGTTCACTC
>JBOICY010000603.1:0-7001 GCA_050740335.1 Methylococcales bacterium
TTTCCAACTCCATGAGCGTGACCGGTTTTCCGAGACGCGCATTCCACATCAGATACAAAAAGTGGCTGACTCCCTCCAGAGCGATCCAAAAATCGCTCAGATTGCCGCCGTGTAAACCCACCAATGGATTCTCCCGGCCCAGGTGGTCGACGACCGATTGATCCAGGTAAAGCGCGAGTTCGAGCCCTTCCGAGCAGGATCGAATCAACAGTTTTTCCTTGACTTGGCGCGCGTTGACGCTGGTATCGAGCTGCCGCACGAGCGCCGCGTCGGTGATCAGGAAATCTGCGACCGAATGGTCGACTTGAATCCGATAGATCGATTCCAGAGTGCTCTGGAACGAATTCAGACACGTTTCAAACCGCATCGCGGTATTCAATGATGGCGCTTGCTGGTCGAGCAATCCGAGGGGTGGATGCCGAAACCCCGTAGTTTTTTCTCGGCGCGCTTGCTTCCGGTTTTCAACCAGATTTCATAAATTCTCAACAAATCGGCATTGGAACTCAGATTGGACTGCTCACCAACCTCCGCCAGAATGTCGACGAAAGCGGTAAACTTAGCCGCGAGTTCGGAAAACACTTCACCGTAAGCCTCGTCGCGGTCCCGGCCTTTGAAGGACTCCGAAACATAGCCGTAGGCGGCGCCACCCATGCCGATGTAGTAATCGATATCGACCGCCCGGTTGTTCAGGCTGTCCGCAAACAATCCGGCGATGAACAGCGCTACGTCTCCAAGCCTGCGCATGGTCTGGCGGCGTTCAAATTCGGATTTCAGCTCCACGGCCCTGGCGTACAATTTTACGAGCGGGGTCACACGCGCTCCCTCGCTTTTTTCCTGAAAAAAAGTGTTGGAATCAACAAAACGTGTTAGGAGATTGACAACGTAATACAGCGTATCCTGCGTGGTATCCACGCTCTGATTGACCACGGCCATCGCCACGGATTTCCGGAAATATTCGGTGACGTTGACATCGACAATCAGTTTTTCGCTTGCACACTTAGGCATAGAGCCTCCTGTCATCGGAAAAGATTAATTGACCCCCCGCAAGCCGGCGAAACGACCATTTTGGAACGTTTCACCGGCCGGATTGGAACACTCCCTTTCGCCGTCCTGACCAACCCCGCAACCGTTGAATATAGTAATTAACGCCTTTTTTGGCAACGCCGATTCAATCGTCGCCGGCTCATGCGAAGTTGAACCTGACTTCTTACTTTCAAGTAAGCAATTTGGTTGCCAACCTAAAAAGGAATGGATTTAAGATTTCAAGGGCCCGCGGGGCTGCGTCAAAGACACCAGGCGCTGGTGACTCAGGTTGAGAAAAACAAGCGAATTTCATATCATTGGCGGAGCGCCGCATGGCCGGTGCAACCACAATAAATCAAACAACCCGTGAGGAGTCGACGTGGGCATACTGTCTCAATTTTCCGCAAATTCAAATCTCAAAAGCGGCAAAAAACTAATGGAATCGGCGCTGAAGGCACAGGGAGAGGAAGCCGATCGTTTATTCAAACAGGCGTGTTCCAAATTTGAACTGGTCGTAAACGGCGGAGCAAAAGTGCTTGAAGGCCTGCATAACTGGGGATTGGCCTTGCATGGCCAGGCAAAAATCCATGCGGGGCCGGACGCGGAAAAGTTGTTCGGCGAAGCCTATTCCAAATACGGTGCGGCCATGGTGATCGAACCCAAAAACCACGAAGTCCTGAACGATTGGGGTGCCACCATGATGGATCAAGCCCGACTGTTACGGGCCGACCGGAATCACGTCCTGTATCAACAGGCAAAAGAAAAATTTTTGGCCGCGGAAGAACGCTGGCCCGGGATATCCGCCTACAACCTGGCTTGCATCGCGTGTCTGCAGAATGACCTGAAAGGCTGTGAAGAGCATTTGACCGCTGCATTCGAGCGAGGCAATCTTCCGCCTGTCGACGAAATCAGGAACGATGCCGATCTCGCGAATATCAATCAATCGGAATGGTTCCGGGAGTTTTTAGATTCTCGGTCCCCCAGAAAATGACCTCCGCCGGGAAACATACCGGCAGGGATGTTTCCCGTTACGCGGACCGGCATTACCGGAGCGCCCGGCCGTTAAAATCCTGCAATCGTCAGCCCAGAAGATCCTGCAGCAAGCCGTTCAGTTTGTGAACGAATGCGGCCGGATCTTCCAGTTGACCGCCTTCGCTGAGCAGAGCCTGGTCGAACAATATGCGAGTCAAATCCTCGAAGCGCCGGGGGTCCGATTCATTTTTCAAGCGGGCCACCAAGGGGTGCTCGGGATTGATCTCGAAGATCGGCTTGCTGCCGCCCGGCAGTTTTTGCCCGGCCTCCTTCATGATCCGTTCCATGTTCAGGCTCATCCCGTAGGATTCGGTCACCAGACAGGCCGCCGAATCGGTCAAGCGGTGACTCGCCCGCACCTCGCCGACCTGTTCGCCGAGTATCTTTTTGACCTTTTCGATCAAATCCTTGTACTCTTCGGCGACTTGCTTTTGCTGTTCGTTGTTTTCGTCATCGGCCAGCTTGCCCAGATCCAGGTCACCCTTGGCAACAGACTGCAGAGGCTTAGCCTCGAATTCAGTCAGATGGCTGACCAGCCATTCATCGATATGATCGGACAATAACAACACTTCGATGCCTTTCTTGCGGAAGATTTCCAGGTGCGGGCTGTTCTTGGCCGCCGAATGACTTTCGCCGGTAATGTAATAAATCTTGTCCTGGCCGTCCTTCATGCGACCGGCATAGTCTTCCAGCGAAACGTCCTGCGTGGCTGAATCCGAATGGGTGCTCGAAAATCGCAGCAACTTGGCAATCCGGTCTTTATTCTTGTAATCTTCGATCGGGCCTTCCTTAATGACCCTGCCGAATTCCTTCCAGAAGGTCTGATATTTTTCAGACTCGTTTTTGGCCAGGTCCTCGAGTAGACCCAAAACCTTTTTGACCGCCCCGGCCCGTATCGTATCGATCTGTTTATTCTGCTGCAGGATCTCGCGCGACACATTCAATGGCAGCGAATCGGAATCGATCACGCCACGAATAAATCGCAGATAGCGCGGCATTAACTGCTCCGCATCGTCCATGATGAAAATCTTGCGCACATACAATTTCACGCCGTGCCTCGCGTCGCGATCCCATAAGTCAAACGGCGCGCGGGACGGGATGTAAAGCAAAAGGGTATACTCGTTGGTGCCTTCGACCCGGCTGTGAACATAGGTCAGCGGATCCTGGAAATCATGCCCGACATGCTTGTAAAATTCGTGATAGGCTTTTTGGTCAATTTCCTGCTTTGACTTGGCCCAGAGCGCCGAGGCGCTGTTTACGGTTTCTTCCTCCGGAACCACGATTTCCTTCTCGTCCTTTTTCTTGTCATGCTCGAACACTTCCTTGTCCATTCTGATCGGCAGAGAAATGTGATCGGAAAATTTGGTAATGATGGAGCGAAGTCTGAAGCCATCCAGGAATTCATCCTCACCTTCGCGCAGATGCAAGGTCACTTCCGTACCCCGCTCGCGTTTCCTGATGGTTTCAATGGTATATTCCCCTTCCCCGCAGGACTCCCAGAGAACCCCCTGTTCGACATCGACCCCGGCCCGCCGCGTTTTGACCGTCACTCTGTCGGCTACGACAAAGGAAGAATAAAAGCCGACTCCGAACTGGCCGATCAACTGGCTGTCCTTGCTATCGTCGCCGGTCAGGGCTTCGAAAAACTTGCGGGTCCCCGATTTTGCGATGGTCCCGATATTCTCCTGAACTTCTTCCCGGGTCATGCCGATCCCGTTATCCTTGACCGTGATGGTGCGCCGGTTTTTATCGAATTCCACGCGAATTTTGAGGTCGCTGTCGCCCTCATACAATGCGTCGTTCGAGAGCGCTTCGAAGCGCAACTTATCGGCCGCATCGGAGGCGTTTGAAATCAGCTCGCGTAAAAATACTTCCTTATTGCTGTACAGAGAGTGGATCATCAGATCCAGAATATGTTTGACTTCGGCTTCAAAACCGCGGGTTTCTTTCTTCGTTTCTACGGTCATTGCTGAAACTGTCCTCGCTGTTGATCGATTATTGAATCTAGGTGAATTCATGATGTGTCCGAATTATTGGGACGCAGAAAGCGTTTTTCAAGGCTCTGGAGGGGAATTTGCGTCTCCCTATCCGATCTGGCTTTTTGCCGGTGTCGTCTTCACATCTATCTTTTTTATTAGATTCCAGGTCGGAAACCTAGTAACTGTTCAGACCCCCCTCCTCATTTTTGAATGATCTGACGACCGCTCAACGGGGAAACAATCAATTAAAGGTAGCATGATGATGTTTTCTCAGAAACACGTAGGGGGGTCTGAATAGTTACGAAACCTATGGCTTTTTCGAAACAACCGTAATCCAATATTGTCTGTAGCTATAGGAATTCCTTATCACTTTAAATTCAATCTGCGGCGCGAGGCTTGAAAAGATTTTTTCCATGGTGCTTAAGAAAGGTTCCCACCCCCGGCTGGGCGCAGTCGCGCGGCGCTCGAGTTGTTCGATGGACTCACTGCGCACGAGGCTACCGTGCCTGGTTTCCAATAAAGCAAAACCCGCCTGTTCGACCGATCGGATCAGATCAGTCTCACTGAACACCCGTAACCGCAAAGGTTGGGTGACGTTCTTGAATTCTTCCCAGACCGGTTTGACCTCATCTCCGGGCGCAATGGCAGCGGCGGCGACCAGAAACCCGCCGGAGCGGATGACCCTAAAGGCTTCCTGCAACGCGAGCGCCGGTTCGGTGTAGTGGAGCATCTGGCGCATCAGGGCGAGGTCGAAACTTGCATCAAAAAATGGGAGGTCGAGCGCCGAACCGAACGTGGTGAACAGGACACGTGGCGCGGCCCGCACACTCATTTGTGGGGATAAATCGACTCCGACACAGCGGTGCCCTTGCTCGCTATACCATTGCGAGGCCAGGCCGGTTCCTGAACCGATATCCAGAATGTCGCAAGTCCGATTCGGCAAATCAATCCGGAGTTGCTCAAGTAATCCGGGATCGGTGCGCCACTCGGTCGTTTCTTCGTAGTGAGGGGCGAGGTCATCGAAATGAGGTTTCAGCGCGTTGTGGCCCGAACTTTTGTCGGTGGCGCGAAACTCATTGAATGCATGTTTCAATGCAAGGACAATCTGTTCTTCAAGCGCTGCTTCAATTGTCCCCTCGAGCCGCCATTCAAAACATGCGGTGTCGATATGGACAATAGCATCGCAGCCTAGCTCCTACGTTGTTCCGATGTACTCGGATACCGATTGGACTAGCCGGTCAATCTGGGAATGAATAATGGACTCAGCGCTGGTTTGCTCGACATCCATTGCATCGTTTGCCCGCATACGCAAGCGCGCCGTGCGAGAATCCGATACAGCTTGGCAGTGGATCAACAACTTGGGACACGCGGGATAACTTGCGAATAGCATGTAAGTAATAAATCTTCCATTTTCCAGCAATACGCGAGATATTTATTTAAACCCATGCGCTTTGTCCGGAATCATCGGAAGTACATCTTTTGCAATTACCAAATCAAAATACGCATTGTCATAGGGAAGCAACATGTCATTAACAAAGGTGCAGTCGATGCTTTTAGACGCAATCTGGTAAGCAACTAAAGACATTTCCGTTCCATACGCCTTCATGCCTGTCGCCAGAGATAAACTTTGGGCAAGAATTCCAGTGCCGCAGCCAATATCCAGAAAGCGCCGTCCGTTTTGCCCAGTAGTCATCTGTTGTATCAAATCCAGGAAATACAAATTTGCTCCACTTTCTTCTAGGAACGGTATATGGCTATCTGAAAGAATAGTCATGATGCACTAATTCGACCGCCCTACTCAGGAGATATATCCGATTGTTAATGGTTCCTAGTCTTGTTACTAATCGATTTTGGAAATTTTTGGCATAAAACAGGACGGCTGGCAAGACGCTTGGGCTTTGAAGAAATCTGTCCGCAAGCCTCGGTGCATCGATAAACTCAATGCTCTGAACGTTTGAATACCATGAGCGTACCTTGTCCGCTGCGTCTCTTACGGCATTATGGGAGTTGCTTTTACGTGAGCAATAAATTAGTAGGTGTGTTAGTGCTTCAAAGCCAGGAGTTCGGTATAGTTTTTTTTGGAATTCATCAAAATCTTTAGGTGTAAGTGGCTTCTGCCAATGTTTCACTTGAACTCCGGTCGCAGTAATCTGGCCATGCAAGCCGTGTTTCCGTGCGATTAGATCGAATGACATCGTACTTGCAAATTGACGTTCGACGTCATAACCTTCCGCTTCAAAATACAGTGAAACAATTTGTTCAATACCCTGCCAATGTGTCTCATCAAAAATTTCAAGTAAGATATTGCGAGCCAGTAGTCTTTCATCTTCACTAGAATGCTTTTCTGCAAATTCGGCAAGCGGTTGCAATAATGGAGGCAATGGTTTTCTTACATTTAGTCCCATCAAGTATGCGGTTAGCCAACATGCACGAGCACTCTTGTTTTGCTCTGACTCTGGCCTATTCGATAACTTTGATCGCTGGTATTCCAAAAGTTGAATTCGGAGAAGGACATGCATTTTTTTTGGCGTGAGGGATATCGTATCATTTGATTGGGTTTCCGGCAGGGTAGAACGATTGAAGTTCACTTGAACCCTAATTTTAGTCTCATCATCTTTGAATTCGAGTGCATTTTCGATAAAGTAAGCAAGTAAATGAGGAGAAAACTGCATTATTTGATCCGATAACTCAGCGGCTTGCTGAAACAAACCATTACTAATGTATCGCTCTAAAGCCGATATCGAATCCTCGAGACCTTCTCGGTCTGTTATAGAACTAATATCTGTTTGAATATCCTTCTGCGGACGATCCAACCTTCTGTAATTATTCAGACCCCTTAGCAACTGGCAGCTTTGGAACAGCAAGTCCGGCGCGGTTGCTGTGGATGACGGCGGCTAAATAACAATGCTGTTGATTTAAGCGATAAAATCTAGTAACAGTTTGATTATACTGTTATAATGTCGGTTA